>NZ_JACJEZ010000056.1:0-29024 GCF_014164365.1 Pseudoalteromonas sp. SG43-6 | reverse complement strand
CTTACCGCTTACCGCTTACCGCTTTTTTTAACTTTTTCTGTGCGCGCTTTTGTTCTGCTTTTTTAACGTGTTTGCTGATCCACTTGGTCATTTTTACCATTAATGCTGGCGGGAAGTTATGGCCCATGCCGTTGACGATTCTTAGTTTGGCTTTACGGATTTGCACTGCTGTTAATTTTCCAGCTGAAACAGGTATCACAGGGTCAAGATTGCCGTGGATCACTAAAGTAGGCGCTTTAATTTTTGCCATTAAGTATTGCCTACAATCACTTGCTGCAATAGCAGCAAGTTGACGATTGAAACCTCGCGGGTTGTAAGCACGATCGACGCCCAAAATGGCTTGTTTACGCAGTGTTTGTTCATCTTGTGGGTAAGCAGGGCTACCAATGAGCTGGTTGAGTTTAATGTTGTAATTAATAGCACCATCACGACTGGCTTGGGCGCGACGATGTTTTGCAAGCTGTAAAAATAGCTTTAAATTAGACGCCGATAGCTTAGGTTTACTCGAACTTGACATAATTGAGGTTAAGCTCAAGACCTTTTTTTTATATTTAGCTGCGATAATTTGCGCAATCATGCCGCCCATAGATGCACCGACTAAATGCGCTTTTTTGATTTTTAATTCGGCCATTAATTCTAATACATCATTTGCCATATCATCTAAGGTGTATGGGATGCGGGATTTAATAGGTAACCGTTTATTTAGCCATATTTTGAATAGGTTAGGGCTACCAAATTGTTCAAGTTGGCTTGAAAGACCAGTATCGCGGTTATCAAAACGAATGACTCTAAACCCTTTAGCTACTAAGCCTAAATATAATTCATCAGGCCATACTGTTAGCTGCGCTCCAAGGCCCATAATCATAATGATGACAGGCGCTGATTTCTTTCCTTTATCTTGATAGCTAATTGTAATGCCACTTTTAATTTTAATCGTGCGCATATTGCGTTATGTCGATAGCTTATTTAGCGACTTATGCAAAACAGTATAGTTAAAACTCAGTAATCCTTCATGAGTAGAAATATGAATTTTTTATATCAGAATGAGAGCCGTTTTTTAATACGTTTAACCTTCAGCATGTTTTCGCAGTTCTGCTAGCATGCTTTCATTGCCAATCATTTCATCAAGTACAGAGCGGACATTATCATCACTAGTGTGCTGGTAAAGTGATAAAATATGCTGGGCAATTTGTTGGCTATTGCCATCTTCTGAGCTTTGCGATTGATAGTATTGCGATATCAAGCCTTGCCCCGCTAAACGGCGAATATAATCGTTAGACTCATGCTGCAGTAGTGAAGTAAAGCGCTCAGTCAGGCGTTGATCGAGTACGGGTGCTTGAGTTATGACTTCAATGGCTTGGATTTTGAATTTCTCATCATCACTATTAGCGGCCAGCTCTAAAATATTATCGACTACCGCAAAGTCATACTCAGGTATTTTTGATTTATTCAAAATATACATATTCATTTGTAGTTGAGTTAGGGCTGCGAGTCTATCGATGTCTGTGGCATTTGGGTCGAGTATTTGCTCTCGTAATTGTGTGGTTATTTTTTTCGCATAGTCAGAGTCTGACTTTATGCGTAGTTCATAGTCTTGTGGTAAGTCGGCATAAAAACCGTAAAGTGGGTTGCTTTCACGCATTTCATCTATTTCTTGCTGTTCTTTTTCCGTCAGTACAGCAAGCACTAACTCCTTAAAGTCATCGTTATTATATTCTTGATCTATAGAAGTATTTTTTATTTTTAGGCTAGTCACTTGTCGCTGTAAAGATATTATTTTGTTATGCAATTGGGTAACTGAAAGTTCGTTGCCGTCATTATTCAGTGGCATATTAGTAACAATGATCGATGACTGTTCAGTGCTACTTTTGTCGTTAGGTAAACTCACTGATTTGAAAAATGTACCGTAACACGAGACCACAAGTGCGGCTGAGGCAAGGGCTATTGCGACTGATCCTTTACTAATAGGCATGTGGTGGAGGCTCCATATTTGAAAAGGCGTAATTTACCGCTTTTGGGGCTATAAGTCTGTTAAAAGATGTAGAAAGTTAAGTGTGCTTCAGCGTATTATAATTTATTCGCTAAGTATGATTGATAACGAAGATTAATTTTATTTTTAATTAAGCAAGGAGACTCTTCTCTTTGCAAACATCATGTTGTTTGGTCGTTGTATACAGCACGGAAAAGAAAAATATGAATATACTTAAGTGGTTTTTTATTGCGTTGTTTTTGCTCCTATCGGGGTGCGCAACAAAGCAAGAAAAGGTTAAAAAAGACAGTGTCAAAAAAGCAACCCTCAGCATCGCAGAAAATCGCAAACCGCTTGGTAAAGTTGGTGTGATTACGCTGATTGGTGATAACTTACTTTGTACGCATACAGGGGTTACGGTATTCAGCAATGAACGGCAGTTGTATGCGCTCCCTACGGATTTAAATGAGCTGCTAACGCAGCGGATAATTGCGCGCTTTGCTGGTTTTGATACCACATTAGTGCCGTTAAATAAGCAATCTATGTCGATCATTAATAATGATGTAGGCGTCTCGCGATGGAGCAACATTGAGTTTAATAATCAACAAAATGTAGACACGGTTTTGATTTTCAGTGGCGCGTTTAAATATAGATCTAAGGACGGTTATTATAAAGATGAAAATGCGCTTCATACCTATGCTGATTTTTTTGTATATGATGTGTCTTCAGGTGATTTACTAGCTGAGTCAACGCATTACCAGTACAACTTGTTTGACGCGTTTAGCTGTACACAAAGCACATTTGCGACAACAGGAGCGATGTATGAGTTGATAAAAATGGCAGGGGCCACGTCTCAAGAGAAATTGATAAATGAGGTTTTTCAGCCATCAAAGAGTAATTAGGCCCTGAACCTCAGGACCTAATTATTTATCAATTAATGTTTTTTTGCATACTGTTCGGCTTGTTGCCATACGCGCAGCACATTGCCACTGAGGATTTTTTTGATATCTTTGTCACTGTAACCACGATCCATTAATCCTTGCACTAGATTCGGGTAGCTAGATACATCTTTTAAGCCTACTGGCAGTGAATCGCCAACACCATCGTAGTCAGAGCCGATGCCAACATAATCGATACCAATTAGCTCAACAACGTGATCGATATGCTCAAGTACTTGCTCAAGACTCGCAAATGGATACGGGTTTTTAGCACGATACGCGGCATCAAAATCTTGACTTAATTTAGTGCCTTCTTTTTTTGCCGACTCCTTTTTACTCTTTAACTGCTTGCCCCAATCACCTGCTTTAGCGGTTACAAAGCTTGAACCAAAGTTTATTTGAATAACCCCGCCGTTCTTTTTCAGCGCTAGTAGCATATCGTCATCCATATTACGCTCAAAACCAGGCGTATATTTGCGCAGTGATGAGTGTGAGGCAATAACCGGTGTTTTAGATAGCTCCATTACTTGATAAAACGCATCATCTGAAATATGTGAAACATCAATCAGCATGCCGATATTGTTCATCTCAGTAACCAGTTTTTTACCAAATGGGCTTAGACCTTTCCATTTACGGCGAATATCATAAGATGAATCTGAAATATGGTTGCTTTGTGAATGAGCTAGGGTGATATAGCGTACACCACGATCAAAAAAGTGCTGTAGGTTTGCCATGTCACCTTCAATTGGTGAGCCGTTTTCCATCCCCATTGCTATCGACATTTTGCCTTGTTTAAACTGCTTTTTAATATCGTTCGTTGAATCGGCAATAGCAAATTTGTCAGGAGCGCGCTGGGCAATTGCTTCCATACTATCAATGAGTTGATTTGCTAGCTGAAAGCTTTTACCTTTCCCTTCAAACTCCAAATGCGCAGGAATATAAATCGACATAAATGGCGCATTTAAGCCACCTTTAACTGCGCGTGGGTAGTCAAAATCACCGTCATCAGTGGCTTTAGTAACATCAGCCCATTTAGCATGAATACGGTACGGCACATCGATATGAGTATCGATTAAAATAGTGTCTTTGGTGAGTTTAATTGCTTTAGCTGATGCGCTAATGTCTGCACCTTGCACTTGGCTTGATAAAGCAAGTGCAACGGCAATAACTACTGAGCTTAGTTTTATCATTTTTAATGGCTCTTTTAGTAAAAAAGCCATTGTCTATTTTTACAACTAGGGTTACAAGTTTACTCGTTAAATTGTGTTTCACTTTGCAGTGCTTTAAATTCACCTTTAGAAATAATAGTAACTGATTCGTGCAGTT
Organism: Pseudoalteromonas sp. SG43-6; assembly: GCF_014164365.1. NCBI lineage: Bacteria > Pseudomonadati > Pseudomonadota > Gammaproteobacteria > Alteromonadales > Pseudoalteromonadaceae > Pseudoalteromonas > Pseudoalteromonas sp. SG43-6. The sequence continues at coordinate 24,791 of NZ_JACJEZ010000056.1, read as the reverse complement.
CTGAAAAAAACACCATGGCATCGCCATTTTGTAGTTGTTGTTTTACTTGCGCCACTTTACTTTCAATACTGAATTCTTGCTCACCGTAATCGGTGCCTTCACGTAGCACATAACTTTCAATTAAATTGTATAGAGTGTCTTTATCTAGTTGCTCATGGGGAATGATCATAGCTGCTCTTTTTTGACGATTTGGGTGAAGAAATCTGGCACTACATGCTCTAACCAATAAATCGGTTTAAATGGATTTTTTCCACTTATAAAGCCAACATGGCCGCCTTTTTCTGAGACTTGCAGCGTAACATGCTCACTAACATCTTGCCTACTGGGTACAGCTTTAATTGACAGCATTGGGTCGTCTTTCGCATGAACAATTAATGTGGGTGTTGTAATGTGTTTTAAATAAGGCTTAGCGCTGGCTTGTTGATAGTAATCTTCAGCACCAATAAAACCATGTAAAGGAGCTGTCAGTTTATCGTCAAACTGCCATAAATCATCAATTTCCATTAGCTGATCTGGTGTTAAATCAATCTGTTTTGTGATTTGCGGTAATTTACGCTGCATCGATTTTTTCATGCGATCGAGTAAATACTTTTGATAAATCTTAGCCAAACTTTTACGAATAACTTGGCATGATGGCGACAAATCATAAGGAGCTGAAACAACCGCCGCGCCATCAAGTAAACATTGTTCGCCTTGTTCACCTAAGTATTTGGCCAGTACGTTACCGCCGAGTGAAAAGCCAACTGCAACCATCAAGCGATCTGGAAACTGCTGCTTAAGTTGTTTTATAAAAAAATCGAGATCGCCGGTTTCGCCACTATGATATGCACGGGGTAGGCGGTTAACTTCAGTAGAACAGTTACGAAAATGCATTAAAACAACACTAAACCCCTGCTTTTTGAGGGCTTTCATCATGCCTTTTGCATAAAAGCTATTGATATTACCTTCCAGGCCATGCAATACAATTGCCAGCGGCGCGTTATCGTTTTTGGGTTGTGACCAAGCGAGCTCTAAAAAATCGCCGTCGGGAGTATCAAGCTGCTCTAATTGGTAGCGAGTATTATGAAAAGGCCGAAAAAACCGTGGCATAATGGTTTGCACATGGCGATTAGTCATCCACCAAGCTGGCTTGAAATCTGTAGACATAAGTTAAAACATGTTTAGCTAATAGAATCGCTAGTGTAACAAACTTTTAATAATAAAAAGCCCCTAATCAAATAACTTGATAGGGGCTTTGTGCGTCGTGCTTAATTCTGATTGGGTGTTTTGTCGTCATGTACTTTTTTGATAAAAAAGTACACAAAGAAAAGGCATAAACTGATCACTACTCCCAGAAAACCAAATGATAAAAATAGTACTGGGTCACTAAAAAAGTCTCTGAAGAATACGTCCATAAATGCCTCCTAATGTCTATGGATTAATGATAGAGACAGTTTGACTAGGTTGTTATGATCCAGATCAAGCTATTTTCCTAAGTTGATTAGCAGTGATACAGAAGTTGATTTGGATCAAATCAGTTAGCGAGTTTGCAAGGAGAAAGGTTAAAGTGGCAAAGCTCTAGGGAGCTTGCGGGTCATTATTAATGAAAAAACTGGAAAGCTACCAGTCTTTGCATTTTTATTTTAAACTGTATTGGTTATAAAAACTGTAATACAGGGGGAGATCTTGAGGGTTACGCGGATAGTTAAATACACTTTAGTGATGGCATTTTTTTATGTAATTTTAGGTTTCTTAACATCACAAGTTATCAATATGGTTGCGAGACTAACCTTTGAAGACTTTTTCGTAATCCAGTTAATCCCCTCAGCTTTCTTATCCATATTCATGTATGGGGTTATGGCTTACAGAAGTTCAAGCCATAATTGGCAATATGCATTTGCAGTTTATGTGTTGGGGTTTTTATTTAGCACTGCGATCACTTCGTTTATTTTGCAAGAGTTGTTTATCCCGCCAACTTTAGCTTTTGAGCTACCTATTTTACTTTTAAGTACAGTTATAGGAACATTAATAGGTATCAGGTTGAGAACCAAAAATAACAACAAGCCTACAGCCGCCGAATTCAAGCGCTAATACACGACCTACAAATGCGCTAGTATATTTTACTGGCTTTTCTTTAAAGCGTAGCGCCTCGAAACCCTCATTGTGGATAAATTACTTTAAAATTTTGTACAAAAAAAGACAGTGAGACAGATAAAAATATATTCGCAGCTAAAGCTGGCTCCTACAGGTATGAATATCCGTGGGCAATGGTTTTAGACATGATTGCCCTAACTATACCCCAAACACAAGTTCGCACCGAGCTGCTTATAGCTTAAGCAAATACAACCTAATATTATTCGGCTCCGGATGCGTAGCTAATCTAAATTTATTTACCGCATCTATCAACATCTCTTGCTGTTGCTTTTCTAGCTTTAACTCGGCGCTGAGTAGGTCTTTACGAATTGCAGCATAATCTGCAATCTCGGTGTGGTTGGTTTTTAAATAGCCGCGGGCGGCACGCAGTGGTTGTAATACCTGCTGATCAAATTCACTAATACATTGCTCAAGTTTGTTTAACTGAGTTTGGCTAATTGCTAGATTGAGAGAGTCTAAATAATACAGTAGCAGGCACAGGTTAACGTTTTTACCTTGCTGGTTTTGGTAATCTAACAGGCGTGCTTGCATGTCACCTTCGCTATAAAGCTGACATGCAAATTGCCAAAAGTCGTTGCTGTTAAGCAAGTTCATTGGCAAACGCCTGTTCTTTTTGTTCCATCTCCTCAAGGGCCATTAATAGCTCCTCTTCGATGTCATTTACTTTCGGTGTTAATGTCGCTTGTTTAGCTAGTAATTCTTTGAGTTTTGCTTTGTTGTCATCGTTATAAAGCTCGTTATCGCCAAGTGCTTGTTCGATTTCAGCTAATTCGGCTGAGTGTTTATCAAGTTGCTTTTCAAGCTTTTCGATGTGCTTTTTAAGTGGTTGTGTGGCTTTTCTAAACTCTGCTTCTAGGCGTTTTTGCTCTTTACGGTTAACGCTTGAATTTGCTTTTGGTTCATTGTCATCTTGAGTGGTTTTTGCCGCTTCTTTATTAGCGTTAAGTAGCCATTGATAGTATTCGTCTAAGTCGTAGCCAAACTGGGTTACTTCACCGTTATCCACTAAGTAATATTCGTCGGCGGTATTTTTTAGCATGTGACGGTCATGGGAAACGGTAACCATCGCGCCTTCAAACCCTTGCAACGCCATAACTAAAGCATGACGCATTTCTAAATCAAGGTGGTTGGTTGGCTCATCGAGCAGTAATAAGTTTGGTTTTTGATAGACCAACATTGCGAGTACTAATCGGGCTTTTTCACCCCCTGAAAACGGTGCTACGGGCTCAAGGGCTTTATCACCAATAAAGGCAAAACCACCTAAAAAGTCACGCAGTGATTGCTCGGTGGCTTTAGGATTTAAACGCTGCAAATGGGTAATCGCGCTGGCTTTTAAATCTAGCGATTCCAATTGATGCTGAGCAAAGTAACCTATGTTTAAGCCCTGATGTTGGAATACTTCGCCTGCTTGCGGTTGTAAGTCGCCAGACAATAATTTTATTAAGGTTGATTTACCTGCGCCGTTACGGCCAAGTAGGGCAATGCGACTACCAGGGACTAAGTTAAGTTTAATACTATTTAAGATTGTGACATCGCCATAGCCGGCTTGAGCTTTATCGAGTGTCATCAATGGGTTTGGTAGTGCGGTAGGCTCTGCAAATTCAAAGTCAAAGGGCGAGTCAGCATGAGCTGGTGCGAGCTTTTCCATACGTTCAAGCGCTTTAACGCGGCTTTGTGCTTGCTTGGCTTTACTGGCTTTGGCTTTAAAGCGGGTAATAAATTGCTCAAGGTGGGCAATTTGATCCTGTTGTTTTTCAAACATCGCTTGTTGTTGTAATAAACGCTCTGCTTTTTGACGTTCAAATTGCGAGTAGTTGCCTTTGTAAACATTGATCTTTTGCTTGTCGATATGCCAAATTTGGTCAACTACAGCATCGAGGAATTCACGGTCATGCGATATCAACACTAAAGTACCGGTGTAAGCGCGTAAAAAACGCTCCAGCCAGTACACCGCATCTAAATCCAAGTGGTTAGTTGGCTCATCCAGTAGCAGCAAGTCGGCATCACGGATCAGCGCTTGGGCAAGGTTTAAGCGCATTCGCCAACCACCGGAAAAATCACTAACGGGGTTTTCAATTTGGTTATTTGCAAACCCTAACCCGTGAAGTAACTCGCCGGCTTTGGCTTCTATGCTATAGCCTTTAATGTGCTCAAGTTGTATGTGCACTTTGGCTTGGGTATCGCCATCATCATTTTGTTCGGCTTCGCGCAGCGCAATACGCATGGCGTAATACTCAGGATGACCTTGTAATACATAATCAATTGCGCTGATATCTAGCGCTGGCGTTTCTTGTTTTACCGAGGCGATAGACCAGTCTTTAGGGATACTGCAATTACCTGCATCAAGCTGTAGTTCAGATTTCAATAAACTAAAGAGTGTTGATTTACCGCAGCCATTGGCGCCAACTAGGCCAACTTTGTGTTCTGGAAATAATGTAGCTGAGGCATCTTTAAGGAGTGCTTTACCGCCGCGAAGTAATTCAATTTCTGAGATCTGGATCATGTAGTCTGCGCTTTACTGTGCCTTTGTGAACTTGACGCTATCATAGCACGGAAGCTGGACTATATTTCAATCGTCAGCGTATCAACTGGGTAGTTATTGGGTTAAAATGTAGCAAGTTTCTTTTCAAACTGTGGGAAAACGTAGTGAAACAGAAAAAACGATTTATTGCTGGGGCAACCTGTCCAGAGTGTAAAACCATGGATATGATGATGCTTTACAAAGAGCACGATGTAGAGAAAGTCGAATGCATGCAGTGCGGCCATAAAATGGCACAGCCAGAGCAGGCTGTTCAGGCATCAACACGCCAATTTGAACAAGTCATTGGCGTGTTTAAACCGGGCGATTAAGCGCCCGCAACCATCAATAGTGTGGCGGCGGAGGTTCTGGCGTGTCTGACATCATCATAGATGATGCTTGCGACTCTTTAATTTTTTCAGCCAGTAGCTCTGTTTGGCGCTTCATTTTTGCCAACAGCTGCTGGTGAACTTTTATTTCATCATTTAAAATTTCAATCGTTTCGTCTTGAAAAGCCACTTTGGCTTCAAGTTCTGTTAAGCGATGTTCAATTGTGTTCATTTTTTTCTCGTCTAGTAAAGCGCTCAGCGATCCCACTGGAGCTTTCGGTTAACAACGCAGTATCGTTGTCAGTAAAAGCGACATCAAGTACCACTGCTGATTTTGGTCTACTGCCTTCTCGCGGTGTTACATGCCAACTTTGAATTTGTTCACCACTGGATAATTGCCATAGGTCCACTAAGCGGTTAGGTGAGCCTGTTGCCAGCAAGGTGCCTGCTTCATTAAAGCGTACCGCAGTAAAAATTCTCTGGCGGGCAATATACTGCAGTTTACTAACAAGATCACCTGTTGTCAGCTGCCATACATGTGCTTGTGTCATACTGTCTGCGGTAAATGCATAGCGACCTTGCGGATCTAAGGTCACTTGGGTGACACGACTTGGATGGTTAAAGCGATGGATCACTTGTCCGGTACGAGTATCCCAAAAGTACGCCGCATAATCGTTGGAGCCACTGAGAGCAAAATTTCCGTTGGGCGATAAAGCAACTGCGTTAATTTTTTCTTGGTGACCAAGGAACTCAATGCGTCTACCGGTCTCTAAGTCGAGGTAAACAACAACGCCATCGCTACGACCGTACAAAACACTGCGGCCTTGGTTACTAATGGCGATATCACGAATAGTGGCGGTTTTTATTTTGTAGTAGCCGGTATTTTTGCCAGTGGCAATATCCCATACTGCAAAAGTGGTTTTTTCAGCGGTAACAGCGTGGCTGTTGTCATAAGCGATAGCCACGGTATGTACTAGGCTATCGGCGTCTTGTTGCTGAAACCATTGGTATTTTAGTACTTGCTGTTGATTATCCCATAGGGCGACCCCATGGTGTATAGATGAGATCAGGCTGTATTTGCCATCATGAGATATTGCGGAGGCGAACGCGCCTCTGGCTGCATGCTCATAGCTTGCAGTGGCTTGGTCTTTTTGTTCTGAGCAGGCAATCAGCAAGGTGCAGCACAGAAGATACAAAAAAGTACGAAATATCGACATATTACAGCTATTTCCCCTTAACTCTTAGTGATTGAGAGGTTAGACTAGGGCTCGTGAAGGCCTAGGTTGTTTATCTAATTAACGTGAAAGTGAGCGTATAGCCTACAATCAGAAATTAGATAAGTAGCCTACCATGGGCCGTTAACCTTTAACTAGTAATAATACAATAAATGACATCTGCAAAGTGTGTCGGAGATTTAAAATGAAAAAGACGATTAAATTGTCATTGATTGCAGCGTCAGTTTTAGCGCTAACAGCTTGTAATCAAGAAGCAAAACAAGAACAAGCACCTGTTAAACTTGAAACTGAAGTACAACAACAAGCATACGGTATTGGTGCATCTGTTGGTAACTTCTTAAATAAAGATTTAGCTGATAAAAAAGAGTTAGGCATTGAGCTTGACCAAGCACTATTAATTCGTGGTTTTGAAGATGCCCTTGCTGGCGACGCAAAAATTGACGAAGAGAAAATTCGTGAAGTATTAACGGCACTTGATACGTCAGTACGTACTAAGCAAGAGCAACATGCCAAAGTAGAAGCTGAAAAAAGCCAAGCTGAAGGTGAAAAATACCTAGCTGATAACGCTAAGAAAGAAGGCGTAACAGTAACTGAATCAGGCCTACAGTACGAAGTGATCACTCAAGGTGATGGTGAAATGCCAGTAGCAACTGACGTAGTTAAAGTACACTACAAAGGCACACTACTTGACGGTACTGAATTTGATAGTTCGTATGCTCGTAACGAACCAACGACTTTCCCACTTAACCGCGTAATCGCTGGTTGGACTGAAGGTTTACAACTTATGCCTGTAGGTTCTAAGTATAAGTTTACTATTCCAGCAGAACTAGCATACGGCGATCGTGACTTAGGTAAGATCCCAGCTAACTCAACACTTGTTTTTGAAGTTGAATTACTTGAAATTCAAAATGAAGAGCAAGCAGCAGCTGCAGAGTAATTATTTATTCTGTGCGAGAAGGGGGCTAATTAGCCCCTTTTTTTGTTGCTAAAATCTTAGCTGAAGGCGGTTTCTTTCATAGTCAACGTACCTGTATCAGCATTGAGTTCGATTTGCGTACCGACCGGTAATATGAACTGTCGTTTTATATGGCCAATCATCGCCCCTCGGTAGGCAGGGATAGCCAGCGGTTTTATATAATCTGCAAAAATTTCATCTAGCGTCAATGAGCCATAGCCATTTCCCGGGCTGCAATCGTTACAGTCACCAAATACAAACCCCGCTATTTTGTCCAGTGCACCCATTAGTTTTAAAGTGCTGAGCATGCGGTCAATCCGATAAGGTGCTTCATCAATGTCTTCTAAAAATAAAATAGCCCCGTCAAATTGTGGTAAATAAGTTGAGCCAGCCAGCGCTGTTAGTACAGTTAAATTACCGCCGATAAGTTGTCCAGTCGCTTTACCTGGTGTGATGGTTTGGGTGAGGTATTGGCTATTAACCAATTCATCCTCGGCTTTTGGCAAGTTGCTAAAGTGCATGCGGGTTTGTTGCTCAAACATTTGTTTAAATTGTTTAACATGAAATGGATTCCAATCACTAGAGGCGTTAGGTCCATGAAAACTAACAATACCGGCTTTAGCTAGTAACGCGTTATGAAGTGCGGTGATATCTGAGTAGCCCATCAGCGGTTTGGCGTTAGCACGGATCATGGCATAATCCAGTAGGGGTAAAATACGTGCCGCCCCAGAGCCACCTCGTAAGCAAAAAATAGCATCAACACTGCTGTCGTTAAACAGCGCATTAAGATCGTCTGCACGTTGTGTATCAGTGCCCGCAAGGTGGCCACGTCTAGCCATAATATTAGGTGCTAACTTAGCATTATAACCAAGCGCTTCAATTACTTGCTTAGCTAAAATAATGTCTTTTTGATTTGCTGTTGCTGCTGATGGGCTAGCTACACCAATTGTGCCTCTGCTTGGTAAGGCGTTCGGCTTTTTTAAACTTAGTGCAGTTTGACTTGATAGGTTAGCTGCTTGAGCGCTATTGCCTGCGAGTAACCCTGCACTGAGGAGTGATACAGATTTCAAAAATGTACGTTTATTCATGGCGAGCCTGTGTAGTTTTAATGCACAATAAGGCTATAATTACATCATTGAAATATAAATTTCAATTTCATGGGGTGTTATGGGAATATTAAATTTATAGATGGGCAAAGAAAAGACCTAAAGTAAACAGCAAACAAGGAGCTTAGCTCCTTGTAACGTAATAATTGTGTGTATTATCTAGGTGTGATTAGAATATAAATTATCAATCAACTCATCTTCTAACTCAAAACGCAGCTCAAGTGTTTCACCAAGTTTTGATAAGTCGTCATCAAAATCATTGAGTAAATCTTCTTTATCCACCTCTGCATATTTGTCATTAAAATCAAGTGCAATGTCAGTAGTTTGCGAAATTCTTGGATAAAGTTCATTGGCAAGCTGCTGGCTGTTAGGGCCTTTTTGCTCACATGCCTTGGCAATGTCGTCATACACTTCAAAGTGACCAGCAGATAAATAATCCATCAATAGTTGGCAAAAATTTTGGATCTGTAATTGGTCAGGTAAGGCATGGTCTTTTTTATCATACGGTGAAAAGCCAGCAATACGACAATATAAAACTAATAGCTCTTGGCGTTCTGAGAGCCATTTGTCGATCACGGTGTGGCTACCACCCCATTTTTGTTGAGCTTTTTCCAAACGCGTCAGCATTATCATTCTCCTTAGCTGGGTTGGTTTCTTCTATAACAATGAAATATGCCGCAAAGATCAACACATTTTTTTTATAATTTTGTAATAAAACAAGAACTATATGATATATAAACAGTTTTTTTAATAAAATACAAATCGTTTATATTGTTTCAGGCAAGAAAAAACCACCATAAAGGTGGTTAATTTCTTTTTCCATGACTTGTTTAAACAAGCTTTCTTATTGTTATTAGAAGATTTTTATTTTTATTGTTATGTAATTTTTATTGTTTTTATTGTTTTTATTGTTAACGCGGGACAAGTTATACCAAGGTTTTTACTATGTTGCAAACATATTAATAAAAAATTTCAAATGTTATTGTTTGTTGTATTAATTTTGTACCAAGCAAGCATCTTAAAATAGATTATTAATCTGTATCAATACTAAGGTTAATTAGTGCCATAGCGATAGAGAGGTGTGCGATATGGTGATACAATCTGCGCAATATCTATCAGCTTTAGGATCCTTTACGCTATGAGCGAATTAAAAAACGACCGTTATTTACGTGCACTACAAAAACAGCCAGTTGATGTGACTCCGGTATGGATGATGCGCCAAGCAGGGCGTTACTTACCAGAATACCGCGCAACTCGTGCACAAGCGGGCGATTTTATGAGCCTGTGTAAAAATGCTGAGCTCGCTTGTGAAGTAACATTACAGCCGCTGCGTCGTTACCCATTAGATGCCGCTATTTTATTTAGTGATATTTTAACGATTCCAGATGCGATGGGCTTAGGTTTGTATTTTGAAACCGGTGAAGGTCCTAAATTTGAGCGTCCAATTTCATCACTTGCTGATGTACAAAAAATTCCAAAGCTCGATCCAACAGATGAGCTTGGTTATGTTATGAATGCCGTAAGCACGATCCGTCGTGAACTAAAAGGCGAAGTACCGCTAATTGGTTTCTCGGGTTCACCTTGGACACTTGCTACTTATATGGTTGAAGGCGGGAGCAGCAAGACCTTTGGTAAAATCAAAAAAATGGCGTTTGCTGAGCCAAAAACACTGCATTTGTTACTTGATAAGCTTGCTGATTCAGTGATCGATTATTTAAATGCACAAATTAAAGCCGGTGCGCAGTCTCTAATGGTGTTTGACTCATGGGGCGGTGTATTGAGCCCGCGTGATTATAAAGAGTTCTCATTGCAGTACATGCACAAAATCGTTGATGGTTTAATTCGTGAATACGATGGCCGCAAAGTGCCCGTTACGTTATTTACTAAAAATGGCGGTCAATGGATTGAAGCGATAGCAGCAACGGGTTGTGATGCAATTGGTCTCGATTGGACAATTAATATTAGCGATGCTAAGCGCCGTGTCGGCGACAAAGTAGCTCTGCAAGGTAATATGGATCCATCAATGTTACATGGCACACCAGATCGTATTCGCCAAGAAGTAGCGACTATCCTTGAAGATTTTGGCACAGGTGAAGGTCATGTATTTAACTTAGGCCATGGTATTACGCCTGATGTTGATCCTGAAAACGCGGGTGTATTTATTAATGCCGTACATGAGTTTAGTGCGCAATATCATAAGTAACTGCAGCTGTAACAAACACTGTCATTTATAATCAAAAAAGCCCGCTTATCAGTAAGCGGGCTTTTTATTAGCTGTCTCAACGTGTTTATTTAAACAGTCGATTCAAACCATTTAACGCCGCAACACGATAGGCTTCAGCCATAGTTGGGTAGTTAAAGGTGGTATTTACAAAGTAATCAATATTATTGCCGCCATTTTTTTGTTCCATAATGGCTTGGCCAATGTGCACGATTTCAGAGGCACGCTCGCCAAAACAATGCACACCCAGTACTTCTTTGGTTTCAGTGTGGAATAATATTTTTAAACTACCCACTTCGGTACCAGCAATCTGTGCTCGCGCTAAATGTTTAAATTGAGCTCTGCCGACTTCATAAGGGATTTTCGCGGCGGTTAACTGCTGCTCTGTTTTACCTACTGAGCTCATTTCAGGGATGGTATAAATACCTGCCGGAATATCAATAATTAGTTTTTCATCGCAATTACCACAGGCAATTGCATCGGCAGCAATTCGACCCTGATCAAACGCTGCACTAGCAAGACTTGGGTAGCCAATGACATCACCAACGGCATAAATGTTATCGACCTCGGTTTGGTAAGTTTCATTAACTTTTAACTGCCCGCGGCCATCAGCTTTTAAACCAACCGCTTCAAGATTAAGTCCGTCAGTGTTGCCGGTGCGACCATTGGCAAATAAAATACAGTCAGCTTTAACGCGTTTTCCTGATTTTAAATGCATAACAACGCAATCATCACGGGTTTCAATGCGGTCAAACTCTTCGTTATGGCGGATCACAATGCCGCTATTCCAAAAGTGATAGCTTAAAGCATCTGAGATTTCAGCATCCATAAAGGCGAGTAAGCGGTCGCGAGTATTAACTAAATCGACTTTTGCACCTAAACCTTTAAAAATAGACGCATACTCACAACCAATGACACCAGCGCCGTAAATAAGCACTCGATGAGGGTCATGCTCTAGGCCTAAAATAGTATCGCTGTCGTAAATACGAGAATGGGTAAAGTCGACTTCAGGTGGGCGATAAGGGCGAGAACCTGTAGCAATAACAATGGTTTTAGCAGTTAGTCGTTCGGTTGACCCATCAAGACGTTTAATTTCAATTGTGTGCTTATCAACAAAGCTAGCATCACCTTGAAACATATGAATGCGATTACGATCGTAAAAGCTACTGCGTAAATTTGATTGCTTAGAAATAACCGAGCTGGCGTGGCGCAAAATATCAGGAAACGTTAACCTACTAGGGCGCTCACCCACATTAAACAATGGGTTTGCTTTGTATTCTATGTAGCGGCTAACAGAGTGACGTAGTGCTTTTGAAGGGATAGTACCCCAATGTACGCAACCACCACCAACGGCAGCTTGGCGTTCGATAACGGCCACTTTTTTGTTGCTTTTAGACAGGTTCATGGCGGTACCTTCACCGCCAGGACCTGTGCCTATAATAATTGCATCATATTGAAATGATGGTTGTTCTTGCTTTACTTGTTGTTTGGCCACAGCCACTCCTACATTAACTAAAAGAGGCTTTTAATAACCTCGCATTGAGTGCAAGCCACGCCTGCTTTTGATTTTCCCAGGCTGCTTCCAACTCATGATATTGTGTCATTAAAGCTGATTTTTCGCATTGTTGCAGCATGTTATTCTTTTTAACTTCTAAAACTTGCTTTTTTAGTGCGCAAAAGTGTTGTAGCTTTTTCAGCAATAAATCGTACTCTTGCTGCAATAATGTAAGCTTATCTTGCGCTAAAGGCAATTTCGCTAAACGGTTTTGCGTTCTATTCATTAACGTTTCGGCTTTGGCTTTTTCGATGCGCTCAACCGGCGTACGTTTTAATTTTTTAGCAAGTCCAACAGCCGCAAAAGCGCGGATCATCCATTTTGTGGGATCATAATGAAACCATTTTATGCCATTGCGATAATCACTGGCAAAAATATGATGAAAGTTATGGTAACCCTCGCCATAAGTAAACAAGGCTAGTACCCCGTTATCACGAGCAGTGTTTTTTTCGGTGTAAGGTCGAGAGCCCCAGATATGCGCCACCGAATTAATAAAAAAGGTGAAATGCTGGCTCAATACCAAACGCAACAATCCAGCTAACAACAGCATGCCAATTACATCACCAATTATTAAACCCAGCAGGGCAGGGATACCAATATTAGTTGCTAATACTAATTTCATATAATGACGGTGTTGCCACATCACTATTTTATTGCGTTGTAAATCACGACAATTACTATAATCACCATAACTGTCGCCTTGGTAATCGCGTAACATCCAACCTATGTGGCTATACCAAAAGCCATTAGTTGCTGCATAAGGGTCTTTTACAGGATCATCAACTTGGCCATGATGAACGCGGTGATCGCTGCTCCAGTGCAGCGCACTATTTTGTAGTGCAAAAGCACCACCTAGAGCAAAAAAGGCTTCTACAACAGGATGAGCGTCGTAAGTTTTATGGGCCCATAAGCGATGGTAGCCTGCGGTAATTGACATACCAGCATAAAACATACAAGCAACAAATGCGATCCAATGACTACTGGTAAAGCCATGGGTAAACCCATACCAAGGCACTAATGTGGCAGCAGCCAAAAAAGTAATACTAAAAAATAGGACATTGGTCCAAATAATCGGTGGTTTTTTCATCTTTTCAAATCTGAGCGTACACTTGTAAGCTAAAATAATATTTCATTCTCTTGCCGTCAAGTATTAGACTGGAGAATTAAGATAAAAATCACCATAAATTGATTTAAATTAAATCAGGAGTAGTTCATGTCGGGTGTTCGCGCGCAACAGAAACAAAAAACACGACAAGCTTTAATTGAAGCGGCATTTAACCAATTAAGCGCCGATCATAGCTTTTCTAATTTAAGTTTACGTGAAGTTGCCCGTGAAGCAGGTATAGCACCAACCTCATTTTACCGCCACTTTAAAGACATGAATGAACTGGGTTTAACCATGGTCGATGAAGCCGGTTTAACGCTGCGCCAGCTAATGCGCCAAGCGCGCCGCCGTATAGCCAGTGGCGGTAGCATTATCACCACCTCGATTGTTACTTTTATGGAGTTTATTGATAACTCCAGTAATCAATTCAGATTATTACTGCGTGAACGCTCCGGCACCTCTAAAGCATTTCGTGCCGCTGTAGCCCGTGAAATTAAACACTTTATTTTAGAGCTTGCTCATTATCTTGAAAGCGAAACCCCGTGCGATGCAACTCATGCGTATATTCAAGCTGAGGCTATGGTCACGCTAGTATTTAATGCCGGTGCTGAAGCATTAGATATAGAAGGGCAACAACGAGAAGAGTTAGTCGATCGTTTAATTTGGCAATTACGTTATATAACGCGTGGCGCTAGTAATTATGTGCGAGAGAATAAAAACACGAGTGAATAATCAGCATAAATGCTTGTAGATTTTTTGTTCCTATTTCTTTATTATTGCAAGCTAAAGTTTATACTCAGACAATTAAATCTCTGCATTAGAGAAAGCGAGGATGCACATGCTCACCAAGGACGCGGTGAACTTTAAACATGCCCATATTTTTGATGAAATAAAAGATGAAGCAACCGAACCTGTTGTAACGTTTGCGTACGTCAGGCGAGCTGAATTCTTTTTATTACCGAAAAAACTACAACGGCTTATTCAAGATAATCAGTATGGTGTAATTGATAAACGCCAAGCCGCACGGCTACGTGATGATCCCCGCAGCCAATTTTGGGCAAATGAAAAAACATGGCGAAAAGTCAGCTACAACACCTATAGAAATACCGCGCAAGGCTTAGCTGTTTATCCAAAAGATCCTGTGAGTACCACTAAGTTTTCGTCATCCGGTGGAGCTAATGCCGCACCTGATTATTCGGCTTCGGAGCATTTTTTAAGTGACTCCAACCAAGCAAACTTCTTAGCAAATCCAGCGCTACTCAATAGCCAGTATGGAGAAGGCCAAGCAAAGTATATTGCGCAATCAATGCAGAAAAATAGCCGTGCTTTAAAGCCAACAGTTGTTGAAGTTCACTTACCCGCAGTATGTATATATAAGCCTATTTTGCAAAGTACTGTATTGCTAAAAGCGTCGCATCAAGTTAGGCAAAATTTTTCAAACCATCTTTTACAAGCAAGCGAAACCGTAGAGCAGCTCGCCGAGCAATATACCGGCTATAAAAATGCCAATTTGATTTACGACTACAACCTAGGCTTTAGTAATCGCAAACCAGCCAAACCCGGCACTAGCTTACGCGTGCCCGATGGATGGAAGCTCAATATTGAAGGCTCAAGCAGCAACAGCCGCAGCGTGGTTATTAAGTGGCAAGGGCCAACCAGCGGGCAAGTAACCTTACAACTCGATAAAAAACGCCCTGACGAAGTCTCATTTTGGCAGCATTTTTTTGCTGTAAAGCCCGGACTTTATAACGTTATTGTCACTGCCAGCGGCGCAGTAGATACCACTACCTTTACCGTTGAACAGCCCGCGTTAGGCTACGAAATTGAATTGCGTGATGAAGCCGGCGAGCCGCAAGCGAATATGGGGTACAAAATTCGCTTACGTAACGGCCATGTTATCACCGGACAGCTCGATAAAAACGGCTACGCCAACGTATCAGGCCCTGATTTTGAAAACGCCAAAGTCAGCTTTTTTGAACTCGCCGATCACGATTGGTCAGTAGGCAACATCACCTAAACGTAGACTTGCTCTGGCGATATTTATATTTAGGGATAAGGATATTTCAATGATACAACAACACACCGTCGCACAAGGCGAAACTCTGCTACGCATAGCACGCCAATATGGTTATAAAACCTCAACCGCCTTGTATAACCACCCCAGTAATGCTGAATTTAGAGCGCTGCGCCCTGATCCAAACTTAATTTACCCGGGCGATAAAATTACTATTCCGCCAAAAAAAGAAAAGTTTATACCGCTGCGCGCCAATAGCCTAAATACGTTTGTTGTACAAAACGAAAAAGAATATTTTCGCTTGCAAGTATCGTATGACGATGGCGATGATATTACCGGTAAACGTGTTGTGCTTAATATCGGCAGCCAAACAATCGATACCGTATTGCAAAGTGATGGGCTTATCGAAGTAGAGCTTAATAATAACGACGCCCTTACTGGCAACGTCGATTTATATTTAAAAGCAGGCGAAACCACACCAACTAAAAGCTTTGCGGTACAAATAGGCAATCTAGATCCAATCGACACGCTTTCTGGCGTGCAGGGACGTTGTAATATGTTGGGGTTTAATTGCGGCAAGGTTGATGGCGTCATGGGTCAAAAAACTCGCATTGGTGTAAAGGAATTTCAGTACGAGCACGATCTCGACATAGACGGCATACCAGGCCCTAAAACCAAAGCAAAATTACAGCAAGTATTTGGGAGTTAGTATGAGTGCCCCGCATAGTATGCCAATGGTAGTTAACAATATAAATCTGTTAACGATTGTTAAGCCCGCTTTTGTATTTTTTTATCAAGTAGATACTAATGCAAAAAATTACGCTAAAGAACAGCTCATGCTGGTAAATAATCAACATAACTGGCAGCAAATAAAGCCAATTTCACGTGTAATGCCTAAGGGAGATTGGGTCCGTATAGAATTTACCGACATACCCCAAAGCGGCAATTTTGATTTATTACAAGACCCAAACGACGGCCAGCCTAGTTACTATATATTTGATAACGTGCCATTCAGCGAGCTTAACAAGCAAACACCAAACACGGTAATAATGGCAGAGATAACAGAAGGGTAAGTGCATTCATTTTGCCTTCATTATAAAAGGTTTTAAATAATGAGTTTGTTTACAGCAATCCAATAAATGCGCTCATTCAGTAAAAGGATAGTTTTTGATGTTTTTTAAAAAATACAGCATGTTTTGCGTGCTCTCTCTTTGTGCCAGCTTGGTACTAGGCGGTTGCTCAGAGCCATCTTCACAAGGCTCTGAGCAGGCAGAGGTTGATGTTGCTAAATATCCATGGGCTAAAGAGCATAAAAACCACCCAGAGTGGCCAATGGACATTCGTGAAGAGGTGTATGGCGATGCAGATACCTTCTCAACCCCGCGGTTAATGTTTTGGAATAAATATAAATACAGTGAGGTACGCACGCTGTGGTCATCAAAACTCGATGGCTCAGACAGACGCCGTATTATTCCAGAGGAAATATTTACCCAACTGGAACCTGCGGGATTGCATCCGCCAGCTCGCTCACCAGATAACCGTTATATCGCTATTTCGGGTTATATAAATGACCGAGCGACGCGCCAGCTGTACGACACTAAAGAGCAAAAGCTAATCACCATGTCAGGTGGGGGTGGCTACCCGTGGTTTAATTGGACCTCAGACAGTGAAAACGTCATTTTTTACTCAGATGGCAAAAACTTTAATTACAATGTTCCAACAGGCGAATTAACCCCACGACCACAAATTCACCACAGTGGCGCTGCTTTTTTACTGCCCGGCGATAAAGAGTTTTTAGCAGTAAAGCACGATGGCTTTTGGATACATAAATTTAATGGCGAAATAGTGCGTAAAGTTAATTTTGGTTTTCCGAAAGCGTGGGAGATGAAAAACCACCGTATTTCACCGGATGGAAAATATTTAGCGTTTATGACTCATGGCAGAAAAGACTTCCATTTTCACTGGGTGAATATTGCAAACCCTGAAATAGAGCATTCAGAGAAAGGAACAGGTGGTGGAGTTATTTTTTCTCCAGAGGAAGATTATCAATTAGAGTATACAATAAAGCACTCGCAAGAACGTGATGAAAATGGGTTTTATCTTTCAGAGCGTGTCATCAGAACAAAAAACATACTAACAGGTGTGCAAACTGAAGGGTTAGTTAAAGAAAAAGGAATCTGGGGCATGAGAACTTTAGTCCCTGTAGCAATTACTAACTTAGCAGCACAAGGACAATAAAATGCATGACATGAGCAAAGGATCTGCAAGCCCATTGGTTTATTTACTAACTGGATATGTTGAAAACAATAAACCGGTTGATAAATTAACCTCGGTAGCAAATCGAATTATTGTTGCTGAACAGCCTAAATCAGCCACTTATGATACAAAAAAGCCTATTGTATTAAAAACAAATAGCGCCGGTATTTTATCGACAATAAACAGTGATTCATTAGAGGTACGCCAGCCGTTTCATGCGTATATGGCAAATAATAATCAACGATCTATTATTATTCCGCCCATGGAGTCTATAGGGCTTATTGCCAATAATAACCCTAGTGGCTGGGCTAAAGAGTTTGTTAATAATTTAAAAAATTACAGTAGCTCAAATACACCGTTATTAGAGCTACAAACAGTCCCGATTACCAATTTAAAACAACCTACAGAAAGTAGCGAAGACGACACTTACAATAAGTGGTATGAAAGAGAAATAACTCAAAAAAACGTAAAAAGTATCCAAGCCTATATACTGGCAAAAACCCGGGCAATAATTTTAAGTATAAATCCAAATATACCACTTCTTTCTTCGGATGAAGAAATTGTTTTGTCACCACCAGTGGGGGAGGATATACCAGCTACTTTCGACCCTGAAACCAACTTAGCGGTGATATCAGGTACTGATAAGAAGTTACCTAAAGGGTTATACCGAATTAAAATAAGGCTTGAAGAAGAGCTACTTAAAGGACAATTTGAGCGCTGGTGCACTAAATCGATTCAATTTGACGGTACTTATTACTACTACGAGCTCGCCGAAATGGTGCGTTTTGATATAAAAAATGAAGCGGGTGAGTTTGATGTAATTAACTGCGACCCGCTTTCGGTGGAAGAGGCAATAATAAAGCAATTCCCGCGCTTTTATAGCCATTTAATTAGTTATGCTAAAGATTTAAAAACCGAGCATGCCACGTACGACCCTAAAAATATTAGTGTTAAAGATGAAAGCGGTAAAGAGGTTGGCCGCGCTAAAGTGAGCGATGAACCAATAAAAATAGCCAGTGGCTTTGAGAGTTTTTGCCATGGCTGGGCGGTGGCTAAAGGCCGCGCACAACTCGCCGCCGGGTTAGTTAATACTGATATAACCGCCAGTGCCAGTAACGGCAATTTTACCACTAATGGTAAATTTGTGTTAGGCAGTAAAATTGCCAAGGCAATTCATACCCATTTAAATAAAACAGCAGATAAAACCATTCAAGCAACCCTAGACGCGGTATTTGCGATGCAAGATGGGCAAGATGCGTGGCAAAAGCTACGCAGTGCGCGTGCTGCTATGACAACCGAGGGGTGGAGGCAAGCACTTGCAGAAAATCTGTGGCGCTTACCAGCGAACACACCAGCTGCAATGGAAAGTTATAACAATAGTTTAGGTAAAAAGCTTGGCATTCCTAAAGTGGCAATGGATGCAACAGGCAATGCGTTAAATATGGCTGATTTAGCGACTAACATTGTTGCGCTTGGGCAAACTACAGTACAGCAGATTGGCACTGATATTCCTAACTTAGTGCAATCTAAGCAGCATTATAAAACGGTTGCTCAGGATTACTTTGAGCATTTAAGTGCTAAAGAAATTGTAAAAGACGTGGTAATTAAAGCACAGTTTGCACTTAATAGTGAGCAGGTAAGCGATGAATACCGTGATGTTATTTTGCAGCAAAGTGAAGCGGTTTTAAAGGCGTTTGAGCTAAACGAATCTCTTAAAATTATAGTGGCAGGCCATACCTGCGATCTGGGTCATTACGATTATAATATGGCGCTATCTGAGCGACGAGCCGATGCTGTTAAAAATATTTTAGTAACTCAAGCTGGTATTGATGAGGCGCGTATTGAAGTGCAAGGGCTAGGTTATACTCAGCCACTTGTAAATAATAAAGATGAAGCCAGCCGAGCGCAAAATCGCCGTGTACATATTGCCGCTTATGCTATTAGCCAGCTTTCTGTTTGCCCATCACGCGAAGGTATGGATAGCTTAGAGCGCTTTCGTAACTTAACCGTGGTTAACGACATAAAAGTAGGTGAAACTGCCGATGCCATGGCGTGGCAAATGATCAATATTGCTTTAGGTGTGATGGCATTTATTCCGGCAACAGCACCGATTGCTGCAGCGGTGGCAGTAATAAAAGCAGGCGCTGCGGTTGCTACATCGGCTGCTAATTTAATGGATGAAGTGCTGCTCGATAACGCCTGTAAAAAGTATTATGCGGAAATTCAAAGAGATAAACGCCTAGGCCAAGAATGCGCGGCTAACCAAGGGATGATGCATGAGCTGCTTAATGAATTTAAAGAGAGCGAAAGCACAGAGCAAAGTACGCAGTGGGCTGCGCAATTTAGACTGCGCTCAGAGGCAATATCGGGCCTGATGGGCTTGTTATTAAGGGCGCAGCGTGAAGGTGATAAAAGCCAGTATTATTCAAACTTAGAGCGCTATAAAGTAAAACAGTACATAGAGAACTTTTTATTAGGTGATAGCTGGGCACTGCCTAATTTACCTGGTGCATCAATTAGGATGGATACATTTTGGGTGTTTTTAATTGATAGCATTACCGCACAACAAAGTAATGATACTGATAATAAAGCGCTTTATGGTTTTAGCGATAATTATAGCCTGTTAACTAAAGCCGCACGTAAAGCTGTGGTAGAAGATCCTCAAAATGCACTTTATGTGCACTCGCAGTCTAACCCGTATGGCTTTTATATGATGACGGTGCCAACACTCGCGCGTGAACATAACTATATTACCGCTGAATTTCAAAACTACTTTCCTATTCATACCTTTGGCACCCAAGAAAAAGAAGGCAGTAAATACTTAGAAAGCTTTGCAAACACCTTTGAGCCGGTATTTTCTGACTATGGTGAAGCAAGTTATCATCACAGCGCCCTATATTATCAAGACCCAACGTCAAAAAAATGGTTGCCAATTATTGCCAACAAACTAAAGCGCTTAACGCCATTTACACCTATCCGTGTTTTAGTGGTGTTTAACGATACGATGACCGGTATTGCCCCTATTACCTTTAAAGTAACGCGCTGTGACGGGAAAAATAACGAGCTTGCTTATAAAGAGCTCGTAAGGCCGCTTGTTGAGTCTGAGCTATTAGAGAGCGAAAAGCACTTTGCTGGAAAGTTTGGCTGTGTATTTACGCCGTTTTTTCAGTTAGGGCCAAAAACTTACTTAGGCACTAAACCTATGGTTCATGAAGCGGCTTTTTACCCATTTATGCATGACTCTGCATTTGAATATTATCAAGATGACAATTTTTCTGACATGCGTTATTTCATTGGTGCGCAGGTTGGCAGTAGTCGTGAAGCTGTATTGCCGTTAATGGGGGAACGTAAAGATAATAGTGATGAGATGATTTTTGAGTCTGATACTGCTGAGGCTCTTGATGCCCTTGGTTTAAAAAATAGATATGTGGCGAATGAGTTTTATGTTGATTTAAATACAAAGCGTAATGGTGGTAATGAAGAGTCACTATTAATAAAAGACTTTTTAACCAGTAATAGCTCAAGCTTTGTATACCCAGAGCTTTTTGCGGGGGAAAAAAGCATTAGAATTTTGGTGCGCTTTGGCGGTGAAGGAAAGCCTTATTTAATGACCAGTAAAATACAAAGGCAAGGGCGCTCAATCCGTTTATTTGAGAGTGAATTTGCTGCCGCACAAAGTTTAGGGTTTAAAGTACGCCAGTTTGGCGATGACATAATATTTGATGACTTTGATTGGAATACCCAAGTCGATATTATGGTTGTAGCCACCTGTACAGAGCTAGAGTCTGATAACTATACAAAAAAACTCATTGGTTTAGATTGGCGTAGTGTGCCATGTGATTTAATACTGCAGCAGACTATTGGTATTAATGATAACGGCCCGAAGTATAAGTCAAAACTGTGCTATTTAGGTAAAGCCACACGTAATGCAAATAAAGGTTACAAAACAAAACTTATTTTAAATAAAATGGTGGATACATGGCATGACGATGACTATCAGTTTGAGGATATGTGGGATGACAACCAGTGCAAAATTGATGAGCAGGTAGGCCCAGAGTATGAAGAGTTAATTGAACTATTGAATAACGCAGGCCCTTATAACGAGAAAGGTAAACAGGCTCGAGCTCGAGCGTTGCTTAATTGGCATAATAAAGACGCTAAAGCATTTGCCGGTGAAGAGCAGGTTTTTGTTTTTGCCGCTAATTTTAGCTTAAATTATGAATCGCCAAAGCGAGTTTTTATTAAAGGTTTAAGGCCTTTTGGAGACATATTTACAAGCCAATTTAGTGATATATTTACTGACAAAGAAGAGCAGCAATATACGATGGAGCTAGGTGTTGCTAACTTTAACTCTGCGGGTAATTCGGGCTTTAATTTTAATGATATCGGCTCAATGACTGATAAAACCAGCAACCATGGTTTGCAGTTAAAGTTACCATTGCCTAACCCTACAAATAGCGATTTGCCTTGGGGTAAAACATTACCTGAAGCTGATTTAAAAGAGTTAGCCGCAAAGCTAAATAGCGACCATTCAACCCCATCAGAAAAAGACCTATATAAGCGCTTGTCAGAGGAGGGGTTGACTGAAGATGAAGTGAAACAGTGGTTTGTTGAAGATGCGACAAAGAAAAAAGTAAGGCCGTTAG
This sequence comes from Pseudoalteromonas sp. SG43-6, assembly GCF_014164365.1. NCBI lineage: Bacteria > Pseudomonadati > Pseudomonadota > Gammaproteobacteria > Alteromonadales > Pseudoalteromonadaceae > Pseudoalteromonas > Pseudoalteromonas sp. SG43-6. Next base: position 2,718 of record NZ_JACJEZ010000056.1, on the reverse strand, counting down.
GGGCTTTTAAAGAGTAAATTAACTTCTTAGTACTTACGGGGCTGTAACCAAGCACTCTTTGTGAACAGCCCTTTTACCTAAGCTTACTTCACCTTTTAAAATATCAGCATATTATGGCATTAATTAAACCAATTTACCCAATCCCCTTAGCTAACAAATTAAAGGCGTTATTGGCAGTTAAATTACCGCGTGGTGAAACACCCCCAGCACCTATTACCTATGTTGATGACAACATCTGTAAGCTCAGTAACAACTCAATAAAAGCCCGTAATATGGGTATTATTCCGGCGTTGTGCATGGTGTCATTTATTGCCTTTTACCAGATAGCTGGTTTTTATTCCATGTGGAAATCAACGGAAGAGAGTATGATGAAAATGGTTGATTTTTATAAAAAAAGCATGGAGAAGATTGTTTTTTATCCCCAAATGTTGAACCAGTAAGTAAAAGTTTTTACGATATGTTTGATGAAAATGGCAAAATGTCATTAAGTCGTTATATGCATTATCACTATTATGAAACCGCTGATGTTGGCGGTACGTTTCGCCTTAAGCGAGATATAATTTTATCCATCTTTATTATACTGACACTTCCTCCCTTATTGTATTTTCTAATCTTTTTTAAGCGCCAAGCGCCGATGGTGTTTGACCGTAATCGGCAAATTGTTTATCACTGGTATAAGGGCAACGTTCGCGCCCAGCATTTTAAAGACCTACGAATACATGAAGACTCACAAATGATGCGTATTCAGACGCGCAGCCTTGGTAAGCGCGGTGATATGCGTTGGGCTAATTTTATGGTGCAACCGCGCCATAATCCTTATTACAACGGTAAAGATGCGTATGAGCCAGTATTGGCATTCATATGTCAATTTATGGAATATGGCCGTGAGCATGTAATGCCGCAGTGTGAGCAATGGCAATCAAATGACAAACCCTTTGCACTTTTTGATGATGAAAAACCAAAAGACTTTGAGCAGCAATTAAATGCGGTGTTAACACATTTGTCAGAGAACGATACAGATATCCCGCTTGATAAAGACAATTTACCGTTATCTACAGGGATGGATATGAGCATGAGTATGCGTTTAAGAAGGGCCCAGAGTAGAGAAAGTAATAAAGATGTGGACAAGAATGGATAAAGAATTTGTTGAGATTAATGGCTTTGATTAAATACCACTACCCAATACCTTTAGCAAATAAGTTGAAAGCACTACTTAGCTTTCAACTCACTAAAGAGGCGCCGCCGCCAACACCGATAGTGTATGTAGATGAACATATTTGTAAGCTTAGTAATAATTCAATGAAAGCCCGTAATATGGGGCTGATCCCATTGTTATTAATTGTGTTATTTACTGCATGTTTAAATGCTAATAATATATTAAAAAGCTGGAGTGCAAGAGAGAGAGCAACTATTGATAGTATTGAATTATATAAAAAAAAGTATGGAGAGAATTATTTTAGTAGTACAGAAGTAAACCCAATACACTTAAAGTGGTATAAATTGCTAGATGAAAGTGGTGAGTTGACGTTTAAAAGCTACTTGTATGCTCGTCACAGTAATAAACATACAGCTTATGGAAGTTATTTTTACAAAAAAGACATTTCATTTTTAGTTTTTTACGCTATTACTATTCCACTTTTGTTGTTTTTTATTATTCGTTTTAAGCGTCAAGCACCGATGGTGTTTGATCGTGATAAACAAATTGTTTACCTCTGGTACAAAGGCAAAGTACGCGCTCAGCACTTTAAAAATTTACGGGTTTATGAAGACTTTCAAATGATGCGTATTCAGACACGTGGTTTTGATAAACACAACAACATGCAATGGGCTAATTTTATGGTACAACCGCGCCACAACCCTTATTACAACGGCAGTGATGCGTACGAGCCGGTATTGGCATTTATATGTCAATTTATGGAGTATGGCCGCGAGCATGTAATGCCGCAGCATGAACAGTGGCAAACCGATGACAAACCCTTTGCATTTTTTGATGATGAAAAACCAAAAGACTTTGAGCAGCAGCTTAATGCGATATTAACGCATTTATCAGAGAATGATACAGATATCCCGCTTGATAAAGACAATTTACCGTTATCTACAGGGATGGATATGAGCATGAGTATGCGTTTAAGTAGGGCCCAGAGTAGAGAAAGTAATAAGGATGTGGACAACAGTGAATAAAGGAATTGTTGAGATAAAGGCGCTAAGGAGTGCCACTACAAAGCTTAACGGAACTTGCTAACCGCAAACAAGCTGACGGCCAAGCTATACCTTATATTTTACCTAGCGAGCTTAAAACACTGGTTGATAGCGCCCGCAGCTTTGGCCCACAAAGTGATGCCTGGCAGGCTTTATATAAAGATTACATCCACCACAGTGTTAAATATTCAGCAACGATTGATGCGATTGCTCATGGTCCTGAAGAAGACGCTGAATTCACCAGCAAAAACCAACAACGTGAGCTTTTTTACAATCAGCCAGAACAGGCTGAAGCAAGTGTACAATGGCAGTCACAACTAATAAATGGATATAGATTATGGACAAGCTCGTAAAATGTCTCACCACACTCGCTTTAACATTATTTGTAATAGGTTGCTCGTCAACAGGTAAAATTGATTACATGGTCGCAGGTGTCGGCACCGAAAATGGCAATGCAATTTGGGGGCGCTCTGTGGTATTTGATGATGAGTGGGGTATTCCTTCCGGTGCAATAGAATG
>NZ_JACJEZ010000055.1:0-35052 GCF_014164365.1 Pseudoalteromonas sp. SG43-6 | reverse complement strand
TTCTATGAATTGGCGGCCAGACTGTTTGGCGTTTAGCTCAAAGTAATGTTCACTGGCAAGGGTTTGTAAAATAACTTTTGGCTCATTGTCGTCATCATCAAATAGTAGTTCGTTGTGGGCTGCGGTTAATAATCGGTTATGCGTTGGATTGGCGGCGGTTACTACGCTTGGTTGATCGCTATTTAGTGCAAAGCCCATAATGTAGGCGTGATTAGGGTCGTTGTTAATACAGCCTATTAGTACCTCTGAACCACCGACGAGTGGAAAGTGCCATCCAGTGGCCTGAGGTTGGTTTTGGCATGCATACAGCGCTAACTTTTGCAAAGCAGGGCTTGACTGCGTTAGTGGTCTGGCATTTTTGTCAAAATCAACGCGGGCTCGATATTGCCCGTTGTCATCAATAAATGCATTGCCGGTCAGTGATTCTACTTTCGCAGGAAATACCATCGGTTTTGCTTGATGGGGAATAGGGAGTGGCTTAAATGGTGTTCCTCGTTCAATGAATTGCGCTTTACAACTGTATTTAGAGAGCCCTTCATGGCTACTTTCGTCACTTGGTTGCTCGCTGTAGTGCTCGACTGCGATACAGAGTAAGTCACCACTGCTACCAATACCGGTGTTATCACTTAATGAAATCGAACATCCCGCAAATAAATCACATACGTTACCAGTTAAGCTAATAACTTTATTTAAACTTGCTAGTGCATTACTAAAATTTTGTGCTTGATTAGTTGCGGCGGATTGCGATAACGCGCAGGGTTCAAAGAATGATTGGCTATTGCTGGCAACGGTATTAAATTGCCCATAGGCTGCACTGTTTGCAGTATTGTTATAAATAGACTCAGTAAGTTGAGCATGCATAAAGCCAACAAATTGCTCTCTGTGTTGGTTATTCATTCCAGCGCTACTGGTAACTTCTAAAACGCCGCGCTCAAGGTAGGGACTATTTAAATTACTGTCGCTTATCACCAGTATTTCAGCCGAGTCCTTGCTTTCAAACCAATAAAATAAACCATAGGAAGCCAGTAAACGATGAAAAAACTGCCAATTACTTTCCATTGCTTGTACACACTGAGACATATCAGCAAACGGTTGGGTAACTCTGAAATCTACTTGACCTTGAGAGTATCCGGCTTGTGATGCTAGGTAGTGTAAAACATCTTTTAAATTAACGCCGATAAATACTTTGCTATCTGAGGTGTTTTTTAGCGTACTCAATCGATCTTTTATGACGATATGATAGCGACGCTTGTTGTTGAATAACCCAAGATCGGTGCTTTGTGTTATGAGGCCAGCTTGGTGGCGATAGTAATTGTCTTTATTTACAAATGTAATTAAGGCCGACTGTAATAGTAAATCGTTTAAAGGCTCATCAGTGAGGGTGTCGAAAATCAGGTCAAACTCAAAGCTTTTATTTAAGCGTTCAATCCCTTTTACCTGAGTTACGTTCATTGTTTTGTCATTAATATCTAACAATAATCGTGATTGAGACATTTCCTTGTCCTTTGGCTACCTTGGTCGATAATGCGTGTAAAAATACACATTACTCTAACGATAATCAATAAAATATTTGTAATTAACGATATTTAGAGTATATGTAAATAGGTTCATAATATGTTCATTTTTAAAATTATATGGTGTTGCTGTTTTTGTTTGGAACAACTTTATTTGATAAATAGTTGTGTTTTTGCACTGGATTCAGTTGACATTTTAACAACTATGTTTGTATCATGCGCTAATTCTAAGGACTGAAGAATTACCGCGTTAGTGCACCTTTAAGCTGACTAAGTTAAATCAAGGATGATGAAATGAGAAAAAAAGATTTTATAAATCAGGTTGATAGCCTTTACTCCTTGGCTTGGTCTCTAACCTGCAACATCTCCTCTTTACTAGATCAAACAGGTATTCCTGCGCATCGTGTTTTTTCTGAATCCGTTATAGATCAGTTTTTCTTCTTTTTGAATAATCCTCCAAAGAACGATGGAAACATTATTTTAATTAATGAAAATATATCTAGTTATATTCAAGAGTTAATAGTTTTAAATTCTAAATTAATATCTTCAATCGATCATGTTGTCATCAAGTCTCTAGCTGTTGAAAATCAAGAAAATAAAAGTTCAGGCTTTTTTTCTAGAATTTTAAATGGCAATCGCTGGTCCGATTGTGCGTCAGTGCGTTTTAATAGGGTTATTTGCCCTGTTTATGAAGAGATCCTTTGTAAAAACTGAATAATCAATTTTAAAATATCTAATGAGGTATTAAATGCGTTTTGCAATAAATAAAGTAATCTTAGCTGTGCTGTTAATGTCACTCACTGCGTGCATGAGCACTAATGTAGAGTTAGACATTACAGCAACAGATAATTTAAATTTAAATCAGTTTGATGAAGCACTTCCAGTGGTTCTCAGAGTGTATCAATTGTCTGATATTCAGAGCTTTAAAACAGCAACGTTTGAAGAACTTTGGAAGTCAGATAAATCAGTATTAGCAAATTCATTGATCACGTTAGAAGAACGCACTATTAATCCTGCTGAAAAAACAACGATCGCTTTTGAACAAGCTGAAAATGCTCGTTTTGTGGCAATTGTTGCGTTATTTAGAGATCGCCAAGGAGATAAATGGAAAACGTATTATCAACTAGGTGATGGTCCGGTTAAATTATCGACTGCATTAGATGTGCTGATCACAAATAATGAAGTGCAGTTGCCTGACGTGGATGAGGCACAGTAATGAGTACTAAAGCCCCCGTAAAACCCGTCTGGGCTGAAGGTGTATTATTAGCACAACACCATTTTCAGTTATTTGATGAGTATCATGAGCAAAATCAAATTGTAAGACAGCGACTTATTTCTCCATTGGTGTTTGGTATCCAGCATCTTGCAATTGATGAGTCAGCGTTATCGCGTGGGCTATTAAAAATTACTAGCTTCAAATTGTTACTTGAAAATGGTCGATTACTTGATTTTGATCGCCAACAACATGACGAATTAAAGCTGGAATTAGATCCTAACCTAGATGAAGTGATTATTTACATCGCGATTGCTGCCAATAAAATCGTTAGTAATATTGAGGGTTATGCAACAACCGGTCAGCTCAGTGCCTATCATGCAGACTATATTGAATTAAATGATGATCATGATGCTGCACGTAATCGTGAAGTGCTGATAGCGCACCCTAAATTTATATTATTAACAGATAGTGATGTAAAAACTTATTTTGATACTTTAGCGTGTTTGAAAATAGTCCGCGCAGAAGACGGCTCTTTTGTTGTTAATAAACACTTTGTACCACCACTGTTAAATATCAGTGCTTCGGTATATTTAACTGAGCTATTAAATCGCACCGCAAATTTAGTGAATGCGAAAGTCAATGTGTTGCTTAGTCGCAGGAAAAACTTTGGTTCAGTGACTGACTTTGGTCCAAACGAGATGAATAGCTTTTTATTACTTAATGCGATGGCACCTTCAGCAAAGCGGTTGGATCATTTAAAAAGTTTGTCATTAGTTCATCCAGAGCGTTTGTACTGTGAATTGGTTGATTTGATCAGCTCTGTATCGATGTTTGAACACAGTGATTTAGTAAACCAAGTCCCTCCTTATCAGCATAAACAACTCAGCCATGTATTTGGTAAGTTAGATGAGTTGCTAACTAAGCTACTTGAAGGTGTTGTGCCTAAGAAAATGGCTGGCCTTAAACTTGAAAAAGTTTCCAATGCTATTCATCAGGTTGCGACTATTGACTCAGCAATTTTTGAGCATAACGACTTTTATCTAGCGGTTTATTTTGAAGCTGAGGATACCAAGTGGATTGAAACATTTAGCGACCAAGTTAAAGTTGGCGCAACTGAAAAACTCGATATTATGATTTCATCAGCCCTTGCAGGTGTTCAGCTAACTCACTGCCAACGGCCGCCAAATAAATTAGCAATAAAGAGTGGATATGAATATTTCCGTCTTGAATCACATGGTTACATTTGGCAGCAAATAATCGAAGAGCAGTCGTTAAGTTTATTTATTCCATTTGGTTTGCAAGCTGCGCAAATCGAAATAGTTACTGTCGCACGCAATTAAGTTAGGTGAAATGATGCAACAACAATCACAACAACAAGATTTAATCGCCTGTATATCACCGGTTATAAATGCGTTATCGCCATTAAAGCTCAAGCAATCAACCGATCTTGAGCTGAACGATTTTCGTGATCAGTTATTAAATAGTTTTGATGAGTTTGAGCGTAATTGTTATGCCCAACAAGTGACGACTAGTGTGATGCAAGAAGTAAAATTTGCTCTTACTGCAATGTGCGATGAGTTTGTAATGAGCTCCGGAGCGCATTTTCGTATGGACTGGATGTCACGACCGCTGCAGTTAGAGTTTTTTGGCAATAACCGTGCAGGTGAAGAGTTTTTTGAGCGTTTAGCGACTTTGCGTACTGGCGGTGAAAATAAATTTGCGGCGTTAGAAGTGTACTATATTTGTTTGCAATTGGGTTTTGAAGGTATCTATAAAGTTAAAGGAATAGAACAGCTTAAAGCTTTGATAGTTGACATTCGTGCACAAATTGAAGATGTCAAAGGCACGCCTAATGCACTGCTTTCTGATAATGGCGTACCTGCTGAAGGGTTTGCTATGAAAGTCGGTCGTAATGTCCCTTATTGGGTTATCCTGTCGATTTGTTTAGGCTCAATCGCTTCCCTATTTGCAGGCTTTCATTTTGTGATCAACAAGCAGGCTACACAGAGTACGCAAACCATAAGTAATCAGGTGGAAGTACTCACTCAATTGAATAAAACCAACGAGACACGATAAGGCAATACCATGCAAGGAAGAGTAAATAAAAGTGGCCTAGTGCATTTTTTACTGGGCTTAGTGTCATCTCGCGCCACAGGACAGTTGATCGGTCTAATTGCAGTGCTGAGCATTGTTTGGTTTGCTGGGCGCATGGTGGGCTTAGACACGACTGATAAAAAGCTGATTGCTATGGGAGCAGTTACGGCGGTATTCATTTTATTTATTTTTACTCGTTGGTTATGGACTAAGCGTTCTGGCGATAAGTTAGCTTCTGAACTTGCAAATCACAATGCGGGCTCAAGTGCTGAGCTTGATGAAATAAAAGAAAAAATGCAAGAAGCGTTAGGCTCATTAAAAGCATCGCACTTAGGCGCTGGCTATCGTGGTAATACCGCTCTTTATGCACTACCTTGGTATATGATCATTGGTCCATCAGCGACCGGTAAAAGTACTTTATTTGCTAACTCTGGATTACATTTTCCGTATTCAAACTCTAGCGAACTGCATATTCAAGGTTTTGGTGGCACACGTAACTGTGATTGGTGGTTTTCAGATCAAGCGATCTTAATTGACACCGCAGGACGTTACACAACTGAGCAATCAGAAAACAAAGAGTGGTTATCATTTTTAAATTTACTGAAAAAGTACCGCCCAAAATTACCTATCAATGGCGTAATGGTCGCAATTAGTGTAGCTGATGTTTTAACCTCTGACAGTGAAGAAATTCGCCAGCATGTAAAGTTAGTCCGTGAACGTATTGAAGAGTTGATCACGCAACTAGGTGTTATTTTCCCTGTTTATATCACTTTCACAAAAACCGATTTAATTAGTGGCTTTGAACCTTTTTTTAATGACTTATCTGAAAAAGAGCGCGAGCAAGTGTGGGGCGCATATTTACTTGATATTAGTGAAGATCAAAAAACCGATCCGGCTGAAATGTTCGAGCTCAGAATGGATGAATTATACGAACGTTTGTGCCAGCAACGTTTAAGTAAAGTGGCCCGTGAACGAAATGAGCATCGTAAACAGTTGATCCTTGATTTTCCTAATCAGTTTAAATCGGCCTCAACAAAACTAACCGAATTTGTAAACTTGCTATTTAAAGCGAATCCGTACCAAGAAGTTCCTTGGTTTGCAGGCGTGTATTTTACCTCAGGTACACAAGAGGGCACACCAATTGAGCGAATCACCAACGGTGTACGCGATCAATTTGGCGCGGTTGTGGTTGAACAAAAACAAGAAACAATCACCCAAAGCTATTTTATTAATCGCGTTTTTAATGATGTTGTTTTTAAACTACAAGATTTAACTCGGGGTAATCGTAAAAAGCGCCTAGTTGGGCGTTGGTTAAAAGGTTTAACTGTAACCACGGGGCTTGCCTCAATAGCGGCGATTACAGCGTTATTGATTACCTCATACACCAGTAATCAGTTATTGCTTAACCAAGGCGAAGCACGCGTGAAAGCGGTGGTTGAAGTTAATGTAAATAAGGCGAAGGCGGATCAAAAGCTAGCTGCAACACTTGCATTATTTGAGCATTATCAGGAGCTTGTAAGTTATGAAAAAAGCTTACCTTGGTATTTTATTTTTGGTATTTACGAAGGTGACGAAACAACTCAAAGTGTCGCGAATGTATTATTTAACCAGTTAAACCAATTGATCACACTTCCTGCTGAAAAACAGGTGTTAGCACAATTAAAACAGTATGAAAGTCGTTGGAACTCTGATGAGCCGGAGTCACGCGTAGGTATTCGACAACCTTATTACGAAGCACTTAAATTACATTTAATGCTAAGCACACACCCCGAACATAAAAATGATGAATTTGCTAAACAGCAGCTACTTAGTTTTATTAGTAATCACTTTAATATTGATTTAACAGCGCAACAAGATACACCCATTTATAGTCAATTAACTGCGTTGTTAGATGTGTACTTAGCTAATTTAGGTACTGATCTAGAGCATCCTGGGAAGATTAATTTTTGGCAAGCAAATGAAACCGCAATTTATACTGCGCGCGAAAGTTTAAATACTCAACCTGAAGCTGAGCCTCTGTATAAGCAAGTGATAACAAGCTTTGCTGAGCGCAAAAAAGCATTACAGCTTAATCAGTTTATGTCGGCTAATAACCGTGATGTATTAAAAAGTAGCTATGCAATTCCTTATGTATATACCAATGCTGGTTGGCAAGAATATGTATATCCTGAAATTAAACGTATTTCACGTTTAGTGTTCTCAGGCGATTGGGTTATGGGCACCAGTAATGACGAAGGGCAAAATGCTGTAGATGAAGCACAAGCTGAGTCCTTAGCCAAAGCAATGCGTGCTTATTACTTTAAGGATTACGGTAATACTTGGTTCGAATTCTTAAATAGTATTCAAGTCCCAGCGTTTAGAGACTTAAACGATGCAAGTATTGATTTTGCTCGCCTTTCATCAAACGATGGCCCATTGATAGATTTAATGATGCTGGTGAACAATAACATAATGGTTGCTGACGAACCTTCAGCCGTTACCGCGAATAATGACAAAATTGCGACCTTAGTTGCCGGTGCTGCCGACGTTGCGCAGAAAAAAGCAGCAAAAGGAAAGCTAGCTAAACAAGCTATGAACAGCCCTGATTTTTCACAAATGAGTACGGTTAGAGCGCCAGAGCTGGAATCTCGCTTTGCTGATTTACGCCGTTTTACACAAAACGATGATAATAAGCGCAGTTCTGATTACATGGGCCAGTACATTAGTTCATTAAGCAGCATCCACTCAGACATAAAAACGATGGCGGCGAGTAATGAAGATGATGGCCAAGCTATGATTTTTGTCCAAGATTTACTCTCAGGTAATAATCAAACCAATGCTTTGCAGTCTTCATGGATCATCATTGAAAGCCAAACACGTGCTTTAGACCCACAAACAAAAGAAACGTTGGATACTCTTTTCAAAGCGCCTTTACAAGCGGGTATAGCCACAATTATGGCCAAAGCACGAAGCCAGTTAAATGAAGAGTGGGAAAACCAAGTTTATACAATGTACAGCAACAGCATCGCAGGAAAGTACCCATTTAACCTAAATGGACCTGATGCCGCGATTGCTGATGTGTCGGAGTTTTTAAACACTGAGTCGGGCATATTATGGAACTTTACTAACACTCAACTGAAACCTTTTATGAAAGTACGTCGTGGCGTATGGGAAGAAAAACAGTGGAATGGTGTTGGTATTGGCTTTAGTAAAGAATTACTCGATGGTTTAACAAAAGCAAATAAAGTAACACGTTCACTATTTACTAGTGGCGCAGATTCTGCGGGCTTTAATTTTCAGATGATGCCAGTACCACAAAGAGGCATTCGTGAAACTTATTTAGGCTTTTCAGAGCAAGGTTATCGCTATCGTAATGAGCCGGAGGAGTGGCGTAACTTTTCTTGGCCTGGTCGTGGTGCTGCAGAAAAAGCGATTCTTTATGGTTTAGATAATAAAGGCAATCGAATTTCGATTGAGCAAGATGGTCCGTGGGCGCTACTTAAAGTGCTTAATAATGCTAATGTAAAATGGATAAAAGGCACTGAGTTCTTAGCTACATGGGAACTAACCGATAAGTCAGAACAGCAATTAACAGTACAGTTTTCCTTAAAATCAGGGCGTAATAGCGGTATTTTCTCAAAATATATGCTGACTTCGTTTGCTTTACCGAACTCGTTGTTTTCGAAATCGCCGCAATATGCGCAGTCGAATAATAATTCGGTACAGTAGGGGCGGATATGTTTAATTTATTTTCTAAAAAGAAATCGCCGTTACTAGTAAAACAGTTTTCTTACGGTTATATGGGGAAAACACCAGTACGACCTGATTTTGTGAAGTTAAATATTTCATCGCGTGAATCAGTGGCATTTGATCATTGGTTACAAGAAGGATTTGCTCACCTTAATCGTGGTCGAAAGGCGAATAATGTTGCTGTACTTAATGGTGTTAAATCGTTGTTTTTTGTATCTGGGAACAGTGAAGACAGTAGTTTGCTTGGTATTTTACAACCAAGTAAAGATAGTAGTGGCCGTTTTTACCCTTTTAGCTCTTTTATACATAGCGGATTAGAAACTTATAAACGCCATCCAGCATTTTTGTTTTTATATGCTAGTCATGTGATTGAGCACTTAATTGGTGTGAATGATCGCATTAAAGAAGCGCCATCAATTGATGCGATGGCGGAACAAGCTCATGCTTATAACAAGGTTGCTGATGCGTTGAAGCAACAACCAAATTTAAATCAAGAGCTAGATAAACTGCGCATGATACCGATGAGTGTGCTGTGGCAGCATCTCCAGATGAATGATGTGCATAAGCGTGCTGTATTAATTGAAGAACTATCTGCAGTATTGAAGTCGATTGCAAATAGAGGCTGTCTACGCAGTCAATTTGGTATTCGTTTACCAATGCCACAGTTTAGTCATGAGAGCGCCTTGGTCGCTGGGTTTTGGCTGCATTTAATAGCATCTGTGGTTGCTGATCACAACTGGCAACCGTGGTTCTTTTATCAACTAGGATGTGAAGATCATGCGCCTAGTTTAACGGTGTTTTGTCGTCCTGTATCGGCATCCTATTTTAGCTCGATTTGGTTAAATGAAGACAAATCAACACAAATTATTGATTTGACGAATTTACCATTGAGCAAAGTGCCAAGTGACTACAGTATTAATTTTGCCGATATGGATAACGTAAGTGTATACGATGCACTAAGACGATGGTGTAAAGCATGAGTTTAAAGCAACCACATACTCACAATAGCTGGCAACTATGGCTGGATGAACTTGCTGCACCATTGCAAGGTTTGCCGTGTGGCGAAGATTTAAAATACGAAGAAACATTTAAAAGTCTCAAAGCATCTTCATCGGGTGTTGGTGAGGTTGATTTTAAAGTGATGTTTATTCAAGCAACTGACTTATTACAGAATAAGAGTAAAGATTTACGTATTGTTAGTTACTTATGCTTAGCTGCAACCAGTGAATTTGGGGTGCAGGGGTTAATTAGTTCAATCAAATTGTTTAATAAGATATTGGCTGATTTTAGCAACGACGTACACCCACTTAAAGAGCGCATGCGCAGTGCTGTAAATACCTGGTTTTTACAGCAACAAGAACGTCTAAAAGGGATTTCGCAAAGTCATTCGGCAACCGCAGAACAATGGGCTGAACTAGATGCGGTATTAACCGATTACAACCAACACTCAGTACCATTATTAGATAGTGAATCAGGTCCTTTATCTACTTTAAACGAGTGGACTGACGAGCAAATGAAACGCAACCCAGTTGCAAAGGCAGTCGAGCCGTCAGTTGTTAGTAAAGACGATACTGAACAAGCACCAAGCGACGGTACACCGGCAACAAATTCAACATCATCAGTGCACAGCTCTGTAAGTCAAGTTGCAAGTATTACGGTTGGTGATCTCAGCAGTGACACGGCTTATTTATCAGCTATTCGTGAATTACTGAATTTTGATAAAGAACAAAATAACATCGAGCGGGTGATTAAATTATCACGTGCTGCACGTTGGTCTGGGCTGAAAATACCGGCTAATGAAAATGGTAAAACACGCTTACCAGCACCAAGAGCTGCGGCTTTTGCACCGATTGAAAATGCACTTGCCAGTGAACAACCAGAGCAGGCACTCATGCTTGCTGAAGGCTTATTTATGGAAGGTGCGATGCAATTTAATCTCAACTTACAAATGTTGGTATTAAGTGCGTTAAAACAATTAAATAAAGGCAAGCTAAGTTACTGGCTTGAGCAGCAATTGATTAATTTAACTAGTCAGTTTCCGCTTTTAACTCATTTACAGTACGACGATGGCACAGGGTTATGCAGCCCAGCCAATAAAGAAACGTTACTTGAAATTAGCAATGCACAAACACCAGCAAGCAATAATTCGCAAGGCAATATTTTTGATGAACATTATAGCTTATTGGCTGATGAAGTAGTGCAAGGACAACTCAGTGCTGCGCTTAGCAAGGTTGAGCAATTAAGTACCCCTACCGGGTTTGACCAATCACAAAGCCAATTATTAAAAGCCAAGTTGTTACTTAAAGCGGAGCATTATGAACACGCTTTGGCAATTTTAACCGAATTACTTGAGCAAATTGAAACTTTTCAATTAGCGAAGTGGCAACAACATTTTTGCATGGAAGTATGGCGTTTTGCCAAACAATGTTACGCCAATCTGTCGTTGGCAGAAAGTGATGAAATGAGTTTAGCTGCTAAGCAAATTAGTCAGCGAATGATGGTAACCAATCCGGCTCAAGCAATAGCTTGGATTTAGTTACAAGAGCCTGACTAATGGGTCGAGGTTAATTGGAATTGATACAAACTGCAAAGGAAGAAACATGACAGATACATTTCAAAAAGAGATCCCAAGAGCTCGGATCAATATCTCTTTAGAGCTTGATACGGATGGCGCATCGCAAAAAAGCGAATTGCCACTAAAAATGCTGGTAATTGGTGATTACTCTAATGGTTTAAATACCCAAGACCTTGCTGAGCGTGAACGCGTAACAATCAATAAAAATAATATTGAGCAAGTGTTAAAAGATATGGCACCAAAGGCAAACTTTCAAGTTGCTAATAAGATCAAAGGCGATGGCGAGATCAACGTGAATTTACAGTTTGATTCGTTTAAATCGTTTGATCCAGAATCAGTTGCTTCACAGGTACCTGAGTTAAATAAAATGATGGCAATGCGTAACTTACTGCGTGACTTGAAATCGAATCTTTTGGATAACTCATCATTACGTAAAGAACTAGAGCGGGTATTACAAAACCAGCCAGAACTTGATGAGTTAAAAGCTAAGCTGGATGAAATTGCCCCGCTTGCTTCTGAAGACGAAAAACACCCAGTTACTGAATAAGGACGTTACCATGTCAATGCAAGAACAATTAAACGTTGCAGCTCATTCAATTGAGCAAGCTCCGGTATCAACCTACGAAAGCCTTTGTAACTTGGTCGATATTGCCCCAGTTGCAGATGAGATCAAATTAGACACTTTTCGTGATGCCAGCAACCTTGCTGAAACCCGTGCGAATGAGCGTTTAACAGCGGCAATCAATGTATTTTTAGATATGGCTGGCAGCAGCGGCCAAGAAGTTACGCGTATCGATAAGTTGTTGTTAGATGACTATATTGCGAAAGTTGATACGATTATCTCACAGCAGTTAGACCAGATTTTACATAATCCAAACTTCCAAAAAATGGAATCAGCTTGGCGTTCATTACGTTATTTAATTAATCGCACGCCAAACAATGCCAACATCAAAATCGAAATGCTCGACGTTGATAAAGAAACCCTGCGTGATGACTTTGAAGAAGCGCCTGATACCACGCAATCAGCATTGTACAAGCATGTTTATACCTCAGATTACGACACCCCAGGTGGCGAACCGGTATCGACTATGGTATCGAACTTTGAGTTTGATTGTTCAGCGCCAGATGTTTCATTACTACAAGAAATTTCACGCGTATCAGCTGCGGCGCACTGCCCATTTATGGGCAGCGTAGGACCTAAGTTTTTCTTGAAAGACTCACTTGATGAAGTATCTAAAATTCAAGATATTGGTTCGTACATGGAGCGTGCTGAATTTTTACGTTGGAAAAACTTCCGTGAATCAGAAGATTCACGCTATATCGGCCTAGCGTTCCCACGTTTCTTATTGCGCTTACCGTATGGTGAAACTAATCCACTGCGTAACTTTAACTACCAAGAAGATGTAAACAGTGAACACCATGAGCGCTATTTATGGGGTAACGCAACGTTTGCTTTTGCCGCCAATATTATTCGCAGTTTCCATGATAATGGTTGGGCAGTTAACATTCGTGGCCCACAGTCGGGCGGTAAAGTTGAGAATTTACCACTTCATTCATTCGAAGCAGGTAAAGGCTCAGAAACTAAGATCCCAACAGAAGTATTGATCTCAGAGACTAAAGAGCTTGAATTTGCTAACCAAGGGTTTATTCCACTTAGTTATTATAAAAATTCAGACTTTGCGTGTTTCTTCTCAGCTAATAGTGCGCAAAAGCCACAAGTGCTTGAAACGCCAGAAGCAACCTCAAACGCACGTATTAACTCGCGTTTACCGTATATCTTCTTAGTATCGCGCATTGCGCATTACTTAAAAGTGTTACAACGTGAAAACATAGGTTCTAGCAAACCACGCCACGAATTAGAGCAGCAGCTTAATGATTGGTTAGGTGCGTTAGTTACGAAAATGAACAACCCAGATGAGTCGTTAATTGCAACGCACCCATTAAAAGATGCCAAAGTGACTGTTGCTGAAATTCCGGGTAACCCTGGTTATTACCGCGTTAGTACTTACATAGTGCCGCATTTCCAAGTGGAAGGTATTGATGTGCGTTTGGCATTAGTAGGGCAGATGCCTGGCGAAAAATGAACTGCCAAGCCGCCGATGAAACGCATTTAACGCAGGCTTTTAAAGTGTAAATACGTCAATTTGGTGAGTAGCTGGTTGGTGTAAAAATGTAGATGGAAAAAATTGCCCCAAGTTGGTTGCATCCAACTTGGGGCATTAAAAGGAGTTTACAAATGAAGTGTCCAAATATTAGTGGATTGGAGTTTTCTAAAAAAATCTAGAGTATTTAGATAAAGCTAGAGAGCTCACTAAACATACTGATCAACTTACAAAAGCGCTGAGCTTCGGTAGTCTAGCTGCAATTTTTGTAGGTAATGGGGCCTTGGTTGCACAATTTAATATATCTAATACAGATTTTGCCCTGATGGCTGAATCGTTATCCTCGGTGTCAAAAATTAAAAGATATGAATTACAAAAAATTTCATATAGTGCGTATAGAAATAGTAGTTCATATAAAGAGCGAGAATTTTGGAAGGCGATGATAAATGGTTGTAAAAATGATTAAAATGGTCTGTTTACTCAGTTTGCTTTTGGCTTGTATAGCCAACGCAATAGCCAGTGATAATAAAGTGTTTTTTGCAAAGCAAAAGCTACAGGTAGCAACAATCGCATTTGAAAAGCAGATGGATAAATGTTTTTCAAATGCGAAGAAAATAAGCAGCACTGAATTACAAATCGATGGTATTAGCTTAGAAATGACAAAGACTGCTATTGATTATATGCATTATTCTGCGCTGAGTGCTTGTATGAAAATTCAGTACGAAAGCTATTTAAAAGCAGCTTATTTTTACAAAGCAGTTACGCCGAGCAAGGTGAAGAACGATATTGATAGTTTTGTTTCAAGTACTTGGGTATCTGAATTAGACGCAGAGTATAAGTTTAAGCAATTACCTAAAAGTGTACAGCAACATTTCGAAAAGTTAGCTGTTTTGCAAACTCCATTTGACGCGATGTCGCTAATACTAGAGTTAGATAATCCGTCTTTGTAAAAAATTGCCCCAAGTTGGTTGCATCCAACTTGGGACATGTTCCCCAGTGGCATGAAGCAGAGGGCTTTTTGGGGGGCATAAACATGGTTGTTTATGCCAATGCCAACTAACAGGAAACACTTCATTCTAAAAGGAGAATAATGAAATGGCAATTCCAGCGTATATGTGGTTAAAGGATGACCAAGGTAATGACATCAAAGGTTCTGTAACTGTTGCAGAGCGTGAAGGTTCAATTGAGATCCTACACTTTGATCATGAACTTCGCATTCCTACAGATAACGACACGGGTGAACTTACAGGTACACGTAAGCATGAACCGTTTGTAATTACTAAAGCGGTAGATGCAGCTACACCGTATCTGTATAAAGCGTGCTCGAACGGTCAAACACTTAAGCAACTTGAGCTTAAATGGTACCGTATCGATGACACAGGGACTGAGCGTGAGTATTTCTGCCACAAGTTGGAAGATGTAAAAATTACGTCAATCTCACCAACAATGCACAACGTAAAAGACTTAGACAAGGAGCGTTATCCGCACCTTGAAACAGTATGTTTACGTTATAAGCGCATTACTTGGACATACCTTGATGGCAACATCGAGTTCTCTGACTCTTGGACTGAAGGTCGATAAGTCGGAATTTTTAAAGGATATGCGCAAGCATATCCTTTTATCAGAGGTAAGTTCATGGCGTTATTCGATTTTTTAACTCAACCTGTCATTCGTAATGGACATCAAGGTTTTCAGACTGATGAGCAAAATAGTGTCTGTAACCATCTTAATGAGCTGCTTAATGCTCGCCGTGGGGTGTTAAAGCATTTGGCTGATTATGGTTTGCCCGATGTTGAAGATATTTACGAAGGTTTGCCTTATTCGCAACATACTTTGGCGTTTGAGGTTAAAAAATTGATTGAGAAATATGAGCCAAGAGTGCGTTATGCCAATGTTATTCCAATGGAAATACGTGAAGAAAATTGCGTGATCCGACTGGATATTCAAGCATTTCTAACCAGTGGCCAATGTATTAAGTTAAACACGCGGTTTGAATCAGGCGGTAAGGCTGATGTAATGCAGCACGCTAAAAATGGTGATTAATATTTCAATGAAAAGGATATTTTAATGCAGCAATATTTTGATGCTCAAATGCGTTTATTAACGCAGGCCGGTAAACAGTTTGCACAACATTATCCTGAGCATGCGGGCATGTTAAATATTGATGCCTTAAAAGATCGCGACCCGCATATCGAGCGTTTACTCGAAGGTATGGCGTATTTAACTGCGCACACACAAAAACGCTTGGATGAATCAGTACCAGAAGTGTCAGAGCAAGTGCTGCGTCAATTATGTCCTATTCTGCTTAGTTATTACCCTTCGAGTACGGTAGTGAAATTTAGCCCTAAGCTGGCAATGCAAAAGACTCACATGATTGAAAAGGGTCTCACATTAAAAGCAGATAATACGGTAGTTGATCATAAAAATATTACTTTTACCACCACGCATAATCTAACAGTAGCACCATTCGATGTTGAGCATGTGCGCTATCAAGAATCACATTTAGGTGCAGAGCTGCGCATTGGTTTACGTTTTGTATGCCAAGGTGAGCGTAAAAATTATGACTTATCAAACTTGCAGTTTTATTTACGCGGCGATACCCCGTTATGTAGCTCTTTATTTAAGCTGCTGCAAACGGCAGAGAAACATGCTGAACTTGATTTTGGCCCTGCGCATTTTGAGCATAATAAAAAGCTTAAAGTAAAAGGTTGCAGTGCCAGTTATTTAAATATTGATGGGGCTCTTTTACCGAGTGCTGAGCAAAGCCATCCAGGCTATGCATTATTATTAGATTACTTTAATGCCAAAGATCGTTTTTACTTTTTAACTTTTACAGGTTTGCAAGACGTTGAGTTTGCAGATCATATAGACCGCTTTGAAATAGTTTTTCGTGGCTCAAGTAAATTACCACCCGGACACCAATTATCCCGTGAAAACCTACTTATAAACTGCGTGCCTGCAATTAATTTATTTTCCCAAGCGGCAGAGCCAATCAGAATCGAACCCAATCGTACCGACTATATGATCACCGCAGATCAAAATCGTACCGATCATATTTTCAGTTACACCGTCGATTCGGTAATGGGGCGCAACTCGCTCAGTGGTAAAACCTATGATTATACACCTCGTTATCAAAGTGTATTTGAAGATGAGAAAAAGCTATTTACCGTATTAACTAAAGATGTGGGTGCAGCTGCGCCAACTCATTACTTACAGTTGCCTTTCAATCTAAATGATGAAAAAGAAACACTATCTGTTGATTTAACTGCTTTTAATGCAGGCTGGCCTCGGCAACTACTGCAAGAAGGTGATTTAAATATTGGCGGGCGCGATATGCCAAGTATTGCCGAGGTTGAGAATGTTATTAGGCCTACTAATTATTTACCGTGCCCAGATCAACCAAAACATTGGCAGCTGATCAGCTTACTTAATGTTAAGTTTTCCCAAATAACTCAAGTAACCGAGCTTAAACGTTTATTAGTGCTATTTGATTGGTCGCAAAAAGCTGAGAATCGCTTGCGTATTGAGAGCATTCAAAAAATAACGGCTACTCCGATCAGCCAAATAAAGCGTGGAATTTTTATTAAAGGCGTAGATGTATTAATTGATATCGATGAAAGTAAGTTTGTGTGCGATGCCGATCTTTATCATTTTTGTAATATGTTGCACCAATTCTTTTTAATGTACGCACCAATTAATGAAAGTGTGCAGACTCGCGTTAATGCTATTCCTAGCTATAAAACCTGGTGTTGGGATATTGAGCCGGGCAAGAGTTATCAATTATGAGTGTGCATGAACCAGCCATAAAGCATCCCGTTTGGGCTAAATTGCCCAAACCGATTGAGCAATTAATTGCTAAGCCTTGGCAGTTTAATTTATTTAAAGCGATGAGCTTAATTGAAAAGCATTGGGCAACGCCTCACGAACTTGACAAAGGCATTAGTGAGCGGGTGATGTTTAAGCCCTATAAAGAGCTTGGCTTTCCAGCAACCGATGTACGTGCGTGTAGCTTAGATAACCAAGGACGCGGGCGACTCAGTTTATCAACGTCATTCTTGGGTTTGTATGGGGTTGATGCGCCGATGCCACATTACCTGTTAGAGCAAGCAGCAAGTGATGACGAAAGTGGTGACAGGGTTCGGCAATTTTTAGATATGTTTAATCATATTTTATATTGCCAACTTTTTCAGGCGTGGAAAAAGTCACAAATCAATGTTGCAGGACGTGGTGCAGATCAATTTGATCATTTAATAGAAGCCATTTTATCTACAAAAACAGATCAAAAAGTACAATGCGGCATTGCCAGCTTAAAACAAACCAGTGCAGCAGGCTTAACTCAATTACTGAAACATACACTTGCAGTGAAAGAGCTGCATGTTGACGATACCCGCGCTAATTGGCAAACAATTGATGCCCCAAGTACATTTGGTGATGATGCCCAGATGGTACTCGGTGGTTCTGCGGTATTAGGTAGCAAAGTATTAGTAAGTGGCAGTATTTTAACAATTGCCATCGGCCCTGTAGACAGTGAAACTGCCATTAGTTTGAACCCTTTGCATGAGCAAGGTAAAAAAATGGCGGCGTTATTAAGCACTCACTTACCAAATAATGTGCAGTGGTTATGCCAAATCAAAGTGGCTAACGAAGCTGTAGAGCAACAGGCAATCGGTGTGTCACCGTTAATACTTGGACACAACAGTTATTTAGGTAGTGCTGCGGCAAACACAACCGTACACAGCTATACCCATCTTCAATATCAACATTAGTAAGAAACCAGATTTAAGGACAAAACAATGGATGCAAAAGGCATTAAACAACTTATCGACAAGCTAAATGGCCATACCGCGACCGCGCTTGAGTCTGCTGCAGGGTTTGCTAGCAGTCGTAGTCATTTTGAAGTGCTGCCTGAACACTTACTAATTAAGTTGATGGAAGAGGGCAGTAGTGGCGATTTAGAACAAATATTTCACTTTTTTAATATTAATCAAGATGCGGTATGGCATGAGTTGCTTGACTTTTTAAATCGCCAACCTGCGGGTAACCAAAGTAAGCCGGTGTTTTCTCGTCGTTTATATGAATGGTTAGAACGCGCATGGTTGAGCGCTAATGTGCAGCATAAAAGTGATTGGATCAACGGTGCTGCATTGCTTGATGCACTCACGGAGCTATTACCTTATAGCCCTGTGCTTCAATTACCAGCGTTGCTAGATAAAATTGACTCACGCTTTTTAGCCGAAAACCTCGATAAAATTTGTCAAAACTCAAGCGAGCGTTTAAACCCACAGGCAAAAACAGCTCAGCAAACGCAAAATAATGGCCAAAGTGAAGGTGGCGGCGCGCTTGATGAATATTGTGAAGATTTAACCGAAAAAGCTAAGCAAGGAAAAATTGATCCTGTACTCGGGCGAAACGACGAGATACGCATGATGGTGGATGTGTTATGTCGTCGTCGTAAAAACAACCCGATTTTAGTGGGTGATCCGGGAGTCGGTAAAACCGCCGTAGTAGAAGGTTTTGCACAGCGTATTATTGATGGTCAAGTACCTGATGAATTAAAAGGTGTGCGTTTATTAGTCTTAGACATGGGCTTATTACAAGCTGGCGCAGGTGTTAAAGGCGAGTTTGAGCGCCGTTTAAAAACAGTAATTGACGAAGTTAAAAACTCAACCACGCCGATCATTATGTTTATTGATGAAGCACACACCTTAATTGGTGCGGGTGGCGATGCCGGTATGAGCGATGCGGCTAATTTATTAAAACCCGCTCTTGCCAGAGGTGAATTACGCACAGTGGCAGCAACCACCTGGAGTGAGTATAAAAAGTACTTTGAGCGTGATGCCGCATTAGAGCGTCGTTTTCAACTGATCAAAGTCGATGAGCCAACGGAGCAAGCTGCGCAACTTATGCTAGCGGGTTTAAAAGATAAATATCAGCAACATCATAATATCCAAATTACCGATGATGCCATTGAAGCGGCTGTTGTATTGTCAGCTCGTTATATAACAGGCCGCCAATTGCCAGATAAAGCAATTGACGTACTTGATACAGCAGCAGCTCGCGTCAGAATGTCGTTTGCAACTGATCCTGCGGCAATTGAATCTGAGCGAGAGCATATAAATTATTTACAAACTCGGATTGCCAGTATTGCCAGTGAAAGCGAGCAAGGTTTAGCTGTCGATATGGATAAGTTATTGTACTTACAGCAAGAGTTAAATACTGCACAAGATAAACTTGCTGCATTAACCAGTGCTCGTGAGTCACAAATTGCCACTTTAAGCCAGATCAACGAGTTTAAACAAGCAACCAATGCAAGCGAACAAGACAGTGCTGCACTACTTAGCTTGCGCCAAACTTTAAAAGAGCAAAACAGTCAAGATAATGGCTTATTTAGCGAAGTAGATGCTGATGCAGTGGCACAAATAATTTCTCAGTGGACCGGTGTACCTGTTGGTGCCATGGTTAAAGATCAGATCAGTAACCTCATTAATTTAGAAACGGCAATTGGTCAAGAAGTGATCGGGCAGCAAGCGGGTATGGCAAAAATTGCGCAAGCATTACGTGTCAGCAAAGCGGGGATCAGTAATGAACAAGGACCGTTAGGGGTCTTTTTACTTGCCGGACCCTCCGGTGTTGGTAAAACTGAAACAGCCCGCTGTTTAGCTAAGCAATTGTTTGGTGGCGAGAAGTTCTTAACCACTATCAATATGAGTGAATATCAAGAGTCGCATACAGTATCGCAGCTTAAAGGTTCACCTCCTGGTTATGTAGGTTACGGTGAAGGCGGTGTATTAACTGAAGCGGTAAGACAGCGCCCATACTCAGTAATTTTGCTTGATGAAGTAGAAAAAGCGCATAAAGATGTGCTTAACATGTTTTATCAAGTATTTGAACGCGGCAATATGCGTGATGGTGAAGGCCGTGAAATTGACTTCAAAAACACCGTGATCATCATGACGTCTAACTTAGGTTCAGCAGAGCTAATTGATGCATGCACACCACCAACAGTGATCGATTTGAGTCCAGAGCAAGACGATGATGTAGAACAACCGACTGAGCAGCAGCAAGCCATTAATGACGCACTCAATCCAACGGATGCACCGATTAATGAAGATGGTAGCCCATGGCAAGTGCCGTCAATTGGTGCGTTAAGTGAATTAATTAAGCCACAGTTACTACAATTCTTCGCACCAGCTTTACTTGCACGCATGCAAGTAGTGCCTTATTTAGCGCTTGATCAAGATGCACTGCAAGCAATTGTTAGTTTAAAACTAGAAGCGATTGCTAAGCGTCTTGCTACAAATCATAAAATGCAACTGCGTGTTGATGCAAGTGTATTGAGTAAGTTAACTCAGCAATGCCAGCTTTCAGACAGCGGTGCTCGGATGGTAAATGCAGTCATTGAAAGACAAATTTTACCGGGAATTGCTAAATCTATTTTGGAATATATGGCGCAAGAAGATATGCCAGATATTTTAACGTTAACGGTTGATGAGCAAGACGAAATCACCGCAATATTTGCCGATAACGCCTAATTTAATAGATAAAAAAGGATTGAAAATGGGACTCATGGACATCTTTAGTGAACATAAAGCGAATACCAGTCATTTTAGCGTAAGTATACAAGGCTTACCTGATGGCATGGTGCAGGTAACTGACTTCACATCAATTAATGATAGCTTATGTGAAGACTATGAATTTAATATTCAAGTATTGAGTCAGGAACATTTAACTGCGCAAACGTTGCTAGGTAAAGATGCCAGTTTGAGTTTGGTGTGGTCTATGACAGATCGGACTATCTCAGGTTTACTAAGTCGTTTTGTAGCCCATGGTAAAAGTCACCAAGGTTATCATTACACGTTAGTGTTGAGTTCTTATTTAACTTTACTTAAGCATCAACATTCCAATCGTGTTTTTACAGCGATGGATCCCGCTGCCATTATTAAAAGTGTGTTTAATAAAGCGGGCTTCCCAATGCAAAAATTTAGCATGCAAGCCAGCGGCCCTAGCCTCGATATGACAGTGCAATATAACGAAACTGATTATGAATTTGTTACGCGTTTAATGCGTAAACATGGCTTTGTTTATAGTTTTGTTGAGCAAACTGACGCGGATTGCACTTTTAAAGTATGCAATAGCAGCAAAGATATTGCGGCTCTGTTTGATGAAGTAAACTTAAGTTATGTGCCACCATCTGGGCAAGTACGTACTAGCGAAACAATCTTCGCAATTAGTCGCCAAGCCCAACTTCAGCCGCAAAGTATTGCGTTAAACGATTATAACTACCGCGCACCAGGTAATTTACAGGTATCGGCGCAAAATAGCGCTTCGCAACCAGGATTTGGTGAAGACAGTCATTATGGTAATAACTATGCAACTTCTGGCGAGGGCAATACGCTTGCTAAAACGCGTCAGCAAGCGTTTGATTGTCAACGAGAGCAATTGATTATCGACAGTGATTGCAGGGCGCTTAGACCAGGAATGATTTTAACTATTTATGATCATCCAGATCATAATGGCCAATATTTGGTTGTGCGTGTTGATCATAAGGGTAGCCAGCAAGCAGGTGTGGAATATGGCGCTAACGTAAAAGGCTTAACTTATAAAAATCAGGCGTACTTGGTCCCATCGGATCAACAGTTTAAAGCACAGTTACTTCCAGAAAGACGTGTATTTGCAACTTTTAACGCACTAGTAGAGCAAGAAATTGATGATGATGGTAATTACGTAGTAAAACTGCCATTTAATCAAGATGGTGAAGGCCAACAAAGCCGCCCAACACGCTTAATGCAACCTTATGGTGGCAGTGGTCATGGCATGCACTTTCCGCTTACACAAGGTACTGAGGTATTAGTTTGTGGCGAAAATGGCGATTTAGACAGACCCATTATTTTAGGTGCGTTATACAACCAAAATGCACCTAACCCAGTTACCAGCCAAAATCCGACCGAGAATAAGCTCGTTACTAAAGCTGGCCACAGTTTAATAATGGATGATAAAAAAGGCGAAGAAAAAATTAGCCTTGCTAATAAAAATAATAAAAACCAACTATTACTCGATGCCACCAATGGCGCACATCAAGCAACGCTTAAGTCTGTAGATGGCGATGTAAAAATATCAGCGAAAGAAAATCTGCAATTTGTTGCTGAAAACGACGCCACCTTTACGGTTGCCAATGACTTTACTACGCGGGTAGAGAATAACTTGCAAATGCAAACCCGCGAAGGGGATATCACAGTAACATCGGCGGCAGATTTAACCCTCAAAGCCACCTCAAACACACGTATTGAAGCAACCGATGGCAGCTTAGAGCTTAAAGCGGATCAAGAGCTTAAATTACAAGGTGAACAAGATGTTAGCGCATATTCGGTTGACGGCAATTTAGAACTGCAAGCCCCCAATGGCGATATAGAAATTAGTAGTGGCGCAAATATTACCATTAAAGCGGATGGTCAAGGATCACTGCAATTGAGTCAAGGCGGTGCGAGTATTGAAATTGATGCCGGTGGTAACTTAACCATTGATGCGACAAGTATTACTTTATCGGCCAGTAATATCGCCGTGAAAGGCAGTGCAATTAGTAATAACTAGTTGAAAAGGAGTTTATTATGAGCGCTCAGATCCAAAGTATATTCAATCACGATCAACATTTAGCGTGTGTGAGTCGTGTCGACAGTTTTGGCCGTGTAAAAGCGGTATTAATTAATAATGTTGAACATCAAGTTATTGCGCAAGGCGCACATGTCAGCATCGCAGAAGTAGGGGCTAATGTATTACTTGTACATAGCGCACAAGGCTTTATTGTAACGGCGCTCTTAGCGCAAGCGGATCAAGCACCTGCCGCGCAAATTAATAATTCGCAAGGGCATATCGTTATTGAAGCCCAGCAAAGTGTTAGCCTACAAACGGCCAAGGGTAGTGTTGAGGTATATGCAGACGGCACTATCGTGCTTGAAGGGCAAGATATTACAGCAAACAGCGAGCAAGACCTTACCTTGGCTGGCTGGCCAATTAGGCTTAATTAGCACTATGTTCGCACCTGTATATAAAGTAAAACTTCATAATCAGCGCCTCACCACCTTGTTAAAGCACCGGCAAAAGCTGTTGCAGCAAGGGGCGTTTTCGTTGGCACGTTTTAGCGTGATCGACACGCAAATGCTCAATCATTTATATACCCTAAGTGAGTTGGCAGGCGAAGCGCCAACGGATTATTTTTCAGCGCAAAACTTAACCCAAGTAAGCGAGTTAACATGGCAGGCTTTGTGTGAACTTGCGCAGCAAAATAGCGAACATAGTGAAGTATATCGTTTAATAGCGGCTGATTTATTCATTACTGCTATTGATGACTTTACTGCCTACTTTCATAGCTTAAGAGGCAGTGAGCAATTAGCGCAGTGTGAATTACTTCAACATAATTTAAAGCATTGGCAGCTTAACGATTTAAAAGCGCTACGCACCAGTGTACTTGAGGGTAAAGAAAAACCCCAAAACGTGGTTAAAACCTTATTATTTTCACAACCTCTTACAACCAGTGAATTACTCGCAGCGGTATTACACAAAGATTTTGAGATTGCCTTTGCTGCGTTAGTAAATAGTTATTGTGCTGGGCATGACGATGTAAGCGATAAGCTATTTAAAGTGTTTGCAAAAACCGCAGATGAACAGCAAAAAGCACAATTACTCGCTTTAGCGGGTTTACTTAATGACACGCGTTGGTACGAACCCTGTGCATTATTTTGCAAAGCAAACCCAGAGCATTGCTCGTTTGTATTAAGTCATTTTGTTTATAAACAAGCGCTGCCATTAGTGATGGATTTAATGACCATCGCAGTAACACAACCAAGTGCTTATGCAGCGTGGCTCACATTAACAGATAGGCCGCTTGCCAAAGCTGAAAAAATGTCAGTCGTCAGTGATAACAATGCAGTAAAACCGCAAAGCGGCATTAACCTTGATGATGCCGAGCACGTAAGGCAAGCGTTTGCAATGCAAGCAGGTGAGCAACTTTTAATGGGCATTAGTTTTACCAAAGCCAATAGCGCACAAAAACTCGCTAAATTAGCAGGCTCTTTAGTACAACGTGTTATTGCCCCACATTTTGATTTAACAAGTGCATGTGGTTTATTTCATGTCCAGCAAAGTGCATCGCAGTGGCAATTACTGTTAAGTGAAAAAGTGGAGAACGTTCATGCTTCATAATCTTTCTCCTTGGCAAGCCAGTACGTTTAGCGGCTGGTTAGAAGACAGTACTGAAGGTCAAGTGGTGGTGGTAAAACAAAGCTTTGAGTTTGATGAGCAAGGCAACGTTACAGCCATTGAACCCGGTCCTGAGATTGTTATTGCTGATGATTACCAAGGCGATCCTAACAGCTCACCGATTTGTGAAGTAAACGAGCAGGTGGCTTTTAAGTATGGCTTTGAAGTATATGGTAATTGCACTGCTTATCCGCCAAAAGGAAAAGACGCGCGCGTTATTGAGGTTGAGCTGGGTCTTGATTCGCCTTCGCAACCTTTGTTTAAAAAGCGTTTACGTGTAACCGGAGCGCGTTATTGGCGACGTTCGTTGCTTGGACCAGTAGCTACAGATCCAGATATTATTACCCCAGTGGCACTCAATTATATGCAGGCTTTTGGTGGCAAAGAGCTAAATAACGAGAGCAACACGTTCTTAGAAAACCCAATCGGCCGTGGTTTTAAACTTAAAAATAAGCACGCGGTTGGCCAGCAGTTACCCAGTGTTGAATACGCTAACTCATTACTTAGAAAACCTAGCCACAGCACACCGGTCGCAAGCTTTTCGGCCATACCAAGCCATTGGTCGCCACGAGTTGAACGCTTACCAGAAATAGACGAAACAGCACTTATGGCGGGAGAGTACCCGTTTAAAACAACACAGCCAAAAGATTTATACAACACAGCGCCCATTGATCAGCAAGTTGCAGCCGAGTTTGGCAAAGGCTGGGCGTGTCAGTTAACAGGGCTTTATCCATTACAACAATACGGACAACAACAACGTATAGAACTGCCGTACCAAAAACCTATTGTGGAAGTGGTAAATACACTAGCCCGCGAGCGGCTAACCATGCGCTGCGACACCTTAGTAATTGATTCCGACGCCCAGTGTTTTTCTCTGCTTTGGCGCGGTCATATTAGTCTTGAAAAAGTAGGCGCAAATAGTCAAATACTCGTTGCCTCAGAACAAAATAGCGGTAAAGAAAATTAATATGAAACAACTTACTTTTGACAGTCTTTATCATATTAATGCTGCCGGCTGTACATCAAGCAGCTTGTATACTGCAGTGGCTAATAAAATGCTTTTTTCTAAACCAAGTAAAGCATTAATTCGATGTGATATTAGTTTAGATGCGCCGTATATTTTTGTTGAAATAGACGAACTTGCGCAACTCGATAGAGTCACGCGCTGTTTATTAATGCTCTCGCACCTACTTGAGCAAGTTGATATAGCCACGTTAAGGCAAACAAACCGCATTAGCCAAATTGTATTTTTACTGCCCGTTGATGAAATTGAACAGCCACTGATAAGCGATGAAACACTCGCTGAGCTACTCCAAGAGTGTATTGCAGAACAAATACCCGCCTATTCACAGATGCCAACATGTGACTTAACCACCATGAACAACGACACCTTAGTAATCGCTGTGGATTCATGTAATAGCTATCAATATGTGAGTGAACAAGCTAAACGCTGCACCGTGCAAGTATTAAACGGCCCACCGGGCGTTATATATGGCGAAGGTGGATATGCACTGTTAATACACCCGCAAGGCAAGCTTACCGCGCAATTATATGACGGCCAAATGACGGCTCAATTAGCGCAGGCCAATTGCACCAGCCAAGACCGTTATTTATTTGCGGGCGAACAATCACTTACTTGGCAAAAAAAATGGTTTGCTTACACACAAAAATTGTACAAAAAAGGCCAGCCGCTCATTGAGTGTGCAGAGTTAGCAACGACGATAGGCCATCAAGGTAATGCGAACTCATTAGCGGCACTTACATTAGCACAAAGCTATTTATGCAACCCGCTTACGCGCTCACTTGAGCTGGTATTTGCTATTTTTAATGCACCTAATGAGCAGCTAGTCAAAATTTCAAGGAGTGAAAAATAATGCCTTATATTAACGCCGCAGCAGGCAAACAAACAGGTAGCGTACAATATGATATTGATGCGCTGAGCGCTGATGTGCGCACCGGTGGCTCAGTAACATGGCGACATAACAACTCAACATTGCTTGGGCTTAACAATAGCGCCCGCAGTAATGGTGCGCTAGGTAAAGCTAACGGTATCGCTATTTTTGAAGATAAAGCCAGTGGTGACGCCGCCTTTTTAGCTGAGATTGCCAGGCCAAAATACCGCGAGAAAACCCTCGGTGAAATGGTAAATATTTTTATACCTGATTATATTATTCCACCGCCACAATGGGATAGCCAAAAAAACGAACCTAGGCTGCCATGGAATGAACCGCAAACTAATATGGATGTAAATAAACCCGTTAGTAACGCGCAAGCATTCTTAGATTTAGTATCAACGCATTTAGGTTGGCAAGCCGGTAACCAAGAGCAGCTTATTAAAGATACAGCTTCACAAGCACCACAAGTACAAGCTGTATCGGGGCAAAATGTGCTGATAAATGGTCGCACCGCTGTACATCAAGATAGTGGCGGTAAACTTATGACGGTGGATGTCTGCTTAACCACAATTGGGACTAGCGTTGTACCAATTCCATACGCAAATAAAGCGCAATCAAGTGACGTTACAGATGTTGCCAGCTCAGTAAAAGTCAATGGCAATGGCGCCGCTAATATAAATAGCACTTTTTCACAAAGCTCAGGTGACTCCCCTGGTGATAAAAAAGGCGTCGCGAGTAAGAAAAACGACGGTGAAGCTGAATTTATCATGGGCTCGTTTAATGTATTAATTGAAGGTAAACCCGCTGTACGCCAAGGTGACCCGATGATCTCCAATTCTAAAAACACCCCACCTGCGCCACTTATGCAATCAGGCGGCCCCGCACCAAGAGGGTTGAGCGTGCAAGTGAGGGATAGTTTGGCAGATAGACAAGGTGACAAACAAATAGTTATTAAAATATCAGGATCTGAAAAGTTAGATGAAGATGGAGTGTCAATCGTATGAGTGATGTTTGTAGCCCAGATCAAGTTTTAACTAAAGCCGCGCATCGAGAGCTTGTATTTGAAGGGATTGGTTCGGATGAAGAGAATTTATCACTTATTATTCGCGATGACAAAAATCCGAACGAAACAGACAAAGTCTATAAAATCCCTCTTTATCAAGCAAGAGCACAGCAAACAGGATCGAATGTTGCTGATATAGAATTAGTTTGTACCTACCCAATGATTTACGATACAAAAGATGAAAGCGATGATTATATTTCTAACTTATCTGCTGGGTATGTATATGTTTATGTAGATGGTTATCTATGGCGTGAACTTCAGGTTATTGTAGAAGAATGTGGTGTGGTTAAATTTAGAGATGTTAATTTAGCTTACCAGAAAGGTTTTTTACCATGGAAAAAAAATAAAAATAAAGCGTACGCAAAACAAGGAAGGCGAGACGCAACAGGGCAAGCGCTTAGCTCTATCATTGTCCCCAATAAGATTAAAGGTGCACAGTGTTCTGTTGAAATGGCATTCTCAGAAGTGCAATGGTCGTGGTCACAAATCTTAAAGTTAGGAGGAATGAATCCATCAGACCCAAGGCTAAATTATGGTGACCCATTAAGCAGTGAAGAAAGAGATTGCCCAAACAGAGGTGTTTCAACCACTGCTCGCAATAAAAGAATGCAGAGACTAGATAACTTATCTGACTTTGAAAATGGGTTCACACAGACGGGTATTATTAAAAATGGTGCGAAAATTCACCGCAAAATCCCACATATCGCAGCAGATAAATTCGCTAAAGTTATTTTAAATAATGGACTGTCTGTTGTTAGAAATTACGTTGATGCAATTTTAAAATTACAAGTTGAAATTGCCAGTACACTTTATGAGGTAAAAGGTGTAGAGCTTGGCCCCGATGGCCAAGAAGTTATTAAAGATCCCATTAAAAAAGCAAACTTTGAACTTGCTGAAAAGATGATAAACCGTTTTTATCAAATGAATGATGCCATTTTAGACGGTGATATTACCATCAAAGGTGATAAAGACGCGCAGAGACTTCAAGCTGAGCAACTCAAATTTGCAAATAAAATAAAAAATTGGCGTTCTAGCTGCTTAAATGAAACAAACTTAAAAACGTTTTTAAAATATGATCGTTTATTAGCCCTAGCGGATGAGATAAAAAGTCAGCAGCTAGTGCTTATCGAAATTTTAGAACAAGATATTAACACTGTTAAGTTTGTGCATTGTATGGAGGATTTTGCATATCATTACAACGCACATTATGCGTCGGGCTTTGATGTAATAAAAGATATTGCTTTAGTATTAAAAATTCACCCAGCGAGTCAGTTTCCAACAATCATACTCGATAAAGGCGATTGGGATAACTTAACAACATCTACAACCACCTCCTCTATTATGTTAAAACTTGTAGGTGAACACCCATCAGAGCCAGCGCATCCTATTTCTGAATTATTTTTTGGTAAGCCGAAAAAACCTGCAACGGCAACTAAGCCCGCCGGTATAGAACTAGACCCACAAGATCACAGTGATAAATTCAATCCCAAATTTAGTATTGAACGCATCCAAATGGTTGCAGAAGATAACTCCTTTAACGAAGGTGACAAGGAAGCAGTTGAACAAATCGGTAGGCGACTAGCACAAGCACTTATGGGGATGGCGACAGGGTATTTAGATTTATCACTCATCGCAAGCGCCAACCAAGGGCAAGCACAAACAGCTGCTGCATTTAATAAACAAGTCCAAAGCGAAAAGTCAGCGGGTATAGCGCAACAAGAGCAGTTAAAAAAACAAGCTGAATTACAAACAGCGCAAAAGCAGAAATTAAAAGCAAAACTGAGCCAAGCAGAGCAAGTATTAGCTAATAAAGTTAAAGGGCTAAATAAAACAGATGCAGAATATAGAAGACAACATGCTTTAGCTAAACCTGAAATTGACAAATTAAAAGCTGAACTTGGCGCGGTTGATAGCAAATTAAATAAAGCACAAAAATCATTACGCAATATAAATAATAAATTGGCTCATATTGAATTAGAGTTAGCGCAAACAGGCAGTGCTAAGTTAAGTAAAAATAAAGGTTTAATGGCAGCGCTACGAATAATAAATCAATTAGAGAATGGTCAATTTACCGTACTTGAAATGACTGCCCAAGATTACCATAACGGTAAGTTTTCAAAAGGGTTTATTCCCCTAAATGCAAGAGCAAGGGCTGAGATTGCGCAAGAATTAAGTAAAGAAATTAGGGATCTAGTGCGTGCGCAAAATCGTAGTCGTACAAACATTACCACCGCACGCGGGCCAATCAATGCCACGGTAGATGATGTTATGCATTTGCGAAACAAACTAACCCACCTACTGGACATAGCAGATAAAGCCCAAGGTGTCTTAGCGGGGGAAGGGGCATCACAACTAAAGCTTGATGTTATCGCATTAAAAGAAACGGTCGATGCAAAGCAACTAAATGTTACATCACTAAAAGATGAAATTGCGCAATTGGAAAACAATCAATTAAAGTTAGCGGATGATGTACGCACAAACCAACGTTTAAACCAAAAGCTAGCTGAACTTGCAACGGCGACTGAGCATTTAGCGAATCAAAGGTTTTTATCCAATACAAGTGTAAATAGGTTAAGTCGCGCAAATATTGGTATTTTGGGTGCAGTTGGCTTATTTGAGGTATTAAATTTAACCCGAAGTATTGAGCAGTTCGAGTTAACGGCTAAAAGCGTAAAAGTGTTTGCTGGTGGCGCACTCGATTTTACCGCTGTGGTACTGACCCTTGTTCGTGAATCCTATGTAATGAAATACGGTATGCCAACAGGTGAGCAAATGACAGCCTTAATAAGCGGTGATTTAAGTGTACCGCAAGGGGTTCGACGTGTTTATTGGTACTCAGTATCTATGTATGCCGCGAATATTGTTGCGTCAATTTACAGTGGTGCTACGAGCTTTATAGATGGCTACGATGCCATTAAACGAGGCGATAATGACGCCGCGTTTGGTTTATTAACCATTGGGGTCGGTTTTACTTTGATGACGGTGGGTGACGCCATTGCACTAAGAGGTCTCCTTTTAGGAATTAAAGTGGGTTCACGATTAGGCTGGATTGGCCTGATTATTGTGTTGGTTGGTGCTGTTATTTACTATTTATTTGTTGATGATGAAATAGAAGCCTGGATGAAAATCAGCCCGTGGGGCACAGATGCCTATGGCGATGATAACAGTAGTAGTTGGAAAACACGCCCTGATTATGCCCTACAAGATTTTGCGCAATTAACCATAGCGCCACAAGTACACAGTGATAATGTAGAAAAAGAGCAAGATATACATACTATTGCAACTGAGCGAGGTGCTATTACTACCTATGAAGATCCCACAGAAGCATATTTAATTTTAACCTGCCCAACAAACACGGCGTTTAATTTCATTGATGTTGAGCTTGACGTTAAACAAAGAGATAAAAAGAATGATGAATACCAAAATCTCGTTTTAGGTGATAGCGTTGGGCAAGGTCAAAATTGGCGACAAACATTTTGGGATAATGTGTTAGTGACTGATTTATCAAGTGGGCAAGGTGTACGGCTCGATGTAAATCAGTATAACTGCGCCGCCATATTTAAAGCGCTCAACACAACCAGAATCACGTTTAGACTACGTGTTAAAACGTATCCGAAAGGTAAAGGTGCGTCAGTGAGCACAGCCTTTGAAGATAATAAGTTTATATTACCAGTATCAAAACGCGATGAGTACGGCGAGCTTGAAATACCAAATAAATGGCTCACAACCGAAGTGAATTTATCACTATGGAATTATGCGCTAAAAGAAGAATTAGGACTTGAGTAACAATATGATAAACACCGAGCAAGTATCTGAATTACGCCCCCCTAAAAAACCAACTGACATGGGAAAGCACTACCGAAAAGTGGAAGTCAATTATGACAACTTGTTAGGAGTAAACGATATATATTCAACTGATGGTCGTTATTACGGCGTATTATTAATATCAAGTATGAGGGATATCTTCCAAACTGCTACCGTTTTTACGGCATTAGTTTTTTTTGGTGTTTCAATTTTTATGCAAATTACGACTTTATTTAAAGCTGCCAGTATGGAGCAGTTTTTAGGTGCACATTTTTTACACCCTTTGTTTATCCTAGGGCAAGTCTTGTTATTAATTATTGCTTTTGTTTATCACCGTAAAGCGAGGATCCCTCGAGGTAAATTAGTCGTGTTTGATCGAAAAACCGGCAATGTAAATTTCCCTGCGTTTGGTGGCAACCCAGAACTAGTTATACCATTTGAAGAAGTTGAAATGTATCGAGGCTCGTTAGGCTTTAGTTTGGGAAGAGGCATGCCTGTTACAAGTTTAATCCCTAAAAAATACCCTAAGCATGGTAAAAGGGATTGCCAATACATAGTCGCGTTTGCTGATAGCTACGATGGGGCTTGTCAATCGTGGACATTATTAACGGAGTTTATGGATAAAAATAAACCAATCCCTTTTGGGTTGTTACAGTCTGTTCAACACCATTTAAATAAGGGAAATAGTGTTACATGGAGAGGTGATAAAATTGGTCCCTATATGGATAAGTATCCGCTCGATCCTGTCATAAAAAATAACTATAAGTATGTTTATCACGAAAATCGTGATGCAACAGAAGAGTACCCGAGGGATGAAGTTAATTATGTTATTGCGCCCTTTAGTGATGACCCCGTATTGCTAGAGAAAAATATAAAACGTGCGTACGAGCTCAATATTTTACTTTTGTGATTAAAGTTATTTAAAAATAGATTTACAGGCTACAGGCCAAATGCTCTTTAACAATCAGAAAAGGAATTCAAACCTAGGTGGTGTAAGTGCTGCCTAGGTTTATTGGCACGTTGCTGGCTAACATGGCGACATAATAAACGGTGAAGAAAACAGCCATTTAAATTTGCGTAGGCGCGGCTTTACGCCGCGCAAATTGAAAAATAAACCAACATTCAGCCTGAATAATTAAGATCGGTGTCATCTTAAATTTCTCGTGGCGAACTTGAAAAACCAAATAAATGGCTCACAACTGAAGTGAATTTATCACTATGGAATTATGCGCTAAAAAAGGAATTAGGATTTGAGTAACATTATGATAAACACCGAACAAGTATCAGCATTACGCCCTCCTAAAAAACCAACTGACATGGGAAAGTATTACCGAAAAGTTGAAGTCGATTATGACAACTTATTAGGAGTAAACGATATATATTCAACTGATGGTCGTTATTACGGCGTATTATTAATGGGAAGTATGACGGATACGGATGATAGTTCTTATTCTTGGCTAGCATTAACCTTCTTTGCGATTGGGGCGATAATGCAAGTACTTGGGTTATTTAAAGCTAAAAGTTTACAACACCTATTAGACTCATTGCTTTTTGACCCCTTGTTTATCCTGGGGCAAGTTTTATTATTAATCATTGCTTTTATTTACCACCGTAAAGCGAGAGTACCGCGAGGTAAATTAGTCGTGTTTGACCGAAAAACCGGCAATGTAAATTTCCCTGCGTTTGGTGGCAACCCAGAACTTGTTATACCATTTGAAGAAGTTGAGATGTATCGAGGCTCGTTAGGCTTTAGCTTGGGAAGAGGCATGCCTGTTACAAGTTTAATCCCTAAAAAATACCCTAAACATGGTAAAAGGGATTGCCAATACATAGTCGCGTTTGCTGATAGCTACGATGGGGCTTGTCAATCGTGGACATTATTAACGGAATTTATGGATAAAAATAAACCAATCCCTTTTGGGTTGTTACAGTCTGTTCAACACCATTTAAACAAAGGAAATAGTGTTACATGGAGAGGTGATAAAATTGGCCCCTATATGGATAAGTATCCGCTCGATCCTGTCATAAAAAATAACTATAAGTATGTTTATCACGAAAATCGTGATGCAACAGAAGAGTACCCGAGGGATGAAGTTAATTATGTTATTGCGCCATTTAGTGATGACCCCGTATTGTTAGAGAAAAACATAAAACGTGCGTACGAGCTCAATATTTTACTTCTGTGATTAAGTTATTTAAAGGCCACAGGCCAAACGCTCTTTAACAATCAGAAAAGGAATTCAAACCTAGGTGGCACAAGTGCTGCCTAGGTTTATTGTCACGTTGGTGGCTCTGTTACATGGCGACATAATAAACAGTCATTTAAATTTGCGTAGGCGCGGCTTTACGCCGCGCAAATTGAAAAATAAACCAACATTCAGTCTGAATAATTAAGATAGGTGTCATCTTAAATTTCTCGTGGCGAACTTGAAAAACCAAATAAATGGCTCACAACTGAAGTGAATTTATCACTATTAAATTATGCGCTAAAAGAAGAATTAGGACTTGAGTAACAATATGATAAACACCGAACAAGTATCAGCATTACGCCCCCCTAAAAAACCAACTGACATGGGAAAGTATTACCGAAAAGTGGAAGTCAATTATGACAACCTATTAGGAGTAAAAGATGAACTGGGGGCTGATGGCCGTTATTACGGGTTATTATTAATGGGAAGTATGACGGATACGGATGATAGTTCTTATTCTTGGCAAGCATTAACCTTCTTTGCAATTGGAACGATAATGCAAGTACTCGGGTTATTTAAAGCGAAAAGTTTACAGCACCTCTTGGACTCATTTCTTTTTCACCCTTTG
Source organism: Pseudoalteromonas sp. SG43-6 (assembly GCF_014164365.1). Classification (NCBI taxonomy): domain Bacteria; kingdom Pseudomonadati; phylum Pseudomonadota; class Gammaproteobacteria; order Alteromonadales; family Pseudoalteromonadaceae; genus Pseudoalteromonas; species Pseudoalteromonas sp. SG43-6. Next base: position 990 of record NZ_JACJEZ010000055.1, on the reverse strand, counting down.
TTTATCCTAGGGCAAGTTTTATTATTAATAATTGCTTTTATTTATCACCGCAAAGCAAAAATCCCCAGAGCAACCTCTGTCGTGTTTGACCGAAAAACCGGCAATGTAAATTTCCCTGCGTTTGGTGGCAACCCTGAACTTGTGATCCCTTTTGAAGAAGTTGAACTGTACCGAGGTTCATTAGGATTTAGTTTAGGCTCCGGTATGCCTGTAGATAGCTTGATTCCAAAAAAGTATCCTAAACATGGTAAAAGGGATTGCCAGTACATAGTCGCATTTGCTGATGGCTATGACGACGCATGTAATCTATGGACGCTATTGAATGAATTTATGGATAAAAATAAACCAATACCTTACGCAATGTTACCTTCGGTTCAACATTATCTAGATAAGGGATATAGCACAGTTTGGAAAGGCGATAAAATTGGCCCCTATATGGATAATTACCCACTCGATGCCGAGATAAAAAATAATTATAAATATGTTTTTCATACGGATATTGATGGCGAAAAAGAATACCCGAGGGATGAAGTTAATTATGTTATTGCCCCCTTTAGTGATGACCCCGTATTACTAGAGAAAAACATAAAACGTGCCTACGCGCTCAATATTTTACTTTTGTGATTCTGGTTATTTAAAAACTGGTTTCTGGTCACAGGCCAAATGCTCTTTAACAATCAGAAAAGGAATTCAAACCTAGGCGCAACTGCTGCCTAGGTTTACCGTCACGTTGGTGGCTCTGTTACATGGCGACATAATAAACAGTCATTTAAATTTGCGTAGGCGCGGCTTTACGCCGCGCAAATTGAACAATAAAAACGACACTCACTCTGAATAATTAAGATAGGTGTCATCTTAAACTTCCGATTTTGATGCGTTTGAAAAGCCAATTGAAAATGCCTCACCTGATTTAGCAATTGCATAAGGAACCTGATGCAAAAAAATAATTACTTTGGTGTTGGAATCATGCAAAAGAAAACGAAGTTTAAT
>NZ_JACJEZ010000054.1:0-35186 GCF_014164365.1 Pseudoalteromonas sp. SG43-6 | reverse complement strand
GCGTCTCTTAACCTCTTTGCGAATGAATAACTAAAAATATTTTGCACAAAGAGAAGACATTAGAATATTTTTAACAGCGCGGTGGCAAGCCACTCGCCTACAAGTTATTAAGCACCAAAGTAACTCTATACTCTCGTAGGCGACACAAACACTTAAAAGCAAAAAACCGCTCAATGAGCGGTTTTTTAAACGTAAACTTAGATTTATACCTATGGCATAGCGTCTAAATCTGCGCCTTCTTTTTCGATAACTTCTGGTATTAAGTCTTCTTTACTTACGCCCATCGCAATCGCAACGGCACTAGCAACATAAATCGAAGAATAAGTACCAATAAACACACCAAATAACAGCGCTGTAGCAAAACCATGAATAGTTTGACCACCCCAAGCAAACAAGGCGATTAATACTAAAATAGTGGTAATTGAAGTTACTAGAGTACGGTTAAGTGTTTGCGTTAATGAAATATCAATGATCTCAACAGTATCGTCGATACGCACTTTGCGGAAGTTCTCACGAATACGGTCAGATACAACGATAGTATCATTAAGAGAGTAACCTATTACCGCCAGTATTGCCGCCAATATGGTTAAGTCGAACTCTAACCCTAATACTGAAAACAAACCTAAAGTAATGATTACATCGTGTAAAAGTGCCGACACTGCGCCTACCGCAAAACGCCACTCAAAGCGAAATGCCACATAGATCAAGATACAAATAAGCGCAGTTAACATGGCAAGGCCACCCTGCTCTTTTAAATCTTCACCTACACTTGGGCCAACAAACTCAATTCGACGCATTACTACGCTATCATCGGCTTTTTTAAGTGCATCGATTACTTGGTTACCAATTACTTCGGCTTTAACATCATCACCACGCGGTGCTAAGCGAACCAAAATCTCTTGGCTTGAACCGAACAATTGTACTGATGCATCTGCAAAACCATTTTCAGCTAACACTGAACGTACTTTCTTTAAGTCTGCTGGTTGTGCAAAACCTACTTCTACAGCAGTACCGCCCGTAAAATCTAAGCCAAAGTTTAAACCTTTAACGAAGAACGATGCGAACGATGCCAAAATAAGTAGCGTTGAGATGCTCATAGCAACTTTGCGCAGCGACATAAACCCTAAAGTTCTGCCGCCTAATTTTAAAATTTGCATATCTGCTCCTTAAATTGACAGCTTATCAATGCGCTTACCACCAATACATAAGTTGATTACCGCACGGGTACCAACAATGGCTGTAAACATTGAGGTGATAATACCTATCGCAAGTGTCACTGCGAAACCAGCAATTGGGCCTGTACCCACTGCGAACAAGATAATCGCAGCAATTAAGGTGGTAATATTGGCATCAAAAATCGTACTAAAAGCACTATCATAACCATGATGAACAGCCTGTTGCGGACTACGTCCATCGGCCAGCTCTTCGCGAATACGCTCAAATATTAGTACGTTGGCATCAACTGCCATACCTACCGTTAGTACGATACCAGCAATACCTGGCAGTGTTAGTGCAGCGCCTGGGATCAACGACATAACACCCACAATCAATACTAAGTTAGCTGCTAAGGCAATATTAGCGACTAAGCCAAAACCTTTGTAATAAACTAACATAAAGATCAGTACAAACAAGAAGCCTAAAGCAACCGCCGTCATACCTGCTTCGATATTTTCTTGACCTAAGCTTGGCCCTACCGTGCGCTCTTCAACAATTTGAATTGGCGCAACAAGTGCTCCAGCACGTAGTAATAAACTTAAGTTATGTGCTTCTGCAGGGTTATCAATGCCGGTGATTCGGAACGAACGATCAAGACGCGCTTGTATAGTTGCAACGTTGATCACTTCTTCCACCTTAATTGGTGGTAGCGCTTTACCGTTTTCGTCTGTTTTACCAGAGGGCTTATACTCTATAAATACCGTCGCCATACGCTTGCCAATAGCACGCTTAGTGAAAGCATTCATTTTCGCGCCGCCTTTGCTATCAAGGCTAATACTTACTTGCGGACGTTGGTATTCATCGGCACCCGATTGCGCACCAGTAATGTGACTACCTTCGAGAATAATGCGTTTTTTAAGTACCACTGGGTAGCCATCACGGCTCATGATCATTTCAGTACCAGGCGGAATACGCCCTTGCGCTGCTGCCGTTGGATCGGCATTTTCGTCTACTTCACGAAACTCAAGCGTTGCTGTAGCACCCAAAATCTCTTTCGCACGCGCAGTATCTTGCACACCAGGTAACTGCACAATAATGCGCTCTGCACCTTGACGTTGTACGTTAGGCTCAGCAACACCGATTTGGTTAATACGGTTACGGATAATGGTTTCGTTTTGCTTGATAGCATAGTCACGAATTTCTTTGAGTTTTTGCTCGCTGATGGTGGCATAAAACGCGTTATCGTTAGAGCTATCATCAATGTAGTTGTGTAATGGGTAGCGTGACTGTAAAAAACGCTCTGCCGCATCTTTATCTTCTGCGCTGCGCATCTCCACACGAATACGTTCAGTACCAGCTACACGACGTACCGTGCGATAGCGTAGTTTTTCTTCACGTAAATCACTTTTATAGTCTTGATCCATTTGTTCCAGCGCGTTATCAACCGCTGTCACCATGTCAATTTCCATCGTAAAGTGAACACCGCCACTTAAATCCAAGCCCAATTTCATTGGATTGCCGCCAAGGGCTTTTAACCAATGAGGTTGCGCCGGGGCCATGTTAATGGCTGAGATGTAATCGTCGCTCAATGAATCACGCAATAAATCTTGCGCTTTAAGCTGCTCTTCAACATTTTTAAAGCGGATCAACACTTGACCGTTTTCGAACTTAACTGATTTTACGGTAACATTGTGCTCTTTGAGGGTCGCATTTACTTTGTCTACTACAGCTAGATCTGCATCAGTTCCTTTAGTACCTGAAATTTGTATGGCCGGATCACGACCATACAAATTAGGAGAGGCGTATAAAAGACCTACCGCAATCACAGCTAGAACAAGTAAATACTTCCATAATGGAAACTTGTTTAACACGTGGGCGTCCTTATTATTATAGCGACTTCATTGTGCCTTTAGGCAATACTGCTGACACTGCTGATTTTTGTACAGTTACTTCAGCTTGATCGTTAAGTGAAATAACGATGAAATCTTTATCTTCAGAGATTTTAGCGATTTTACCCACTAAACCACCTTGAGTAAGAACTTCGTCGCCTTTTGCCATCGCATTCATCAGCGCTTTATGCTCTTTTACACGCTTAGCTTGTGGACGGTAAATCAAGAAGTAAAATACTAAGCCAAAGATAGCTAGCATGATCAACATCTCATAACCACCACCGGCTGGCGCTGCACCTGCCGCACTTGCGTGGGCGTTTGAAATAAATAAACTCATAACACTTCCTCTTTAATTTTTAAATTTAATTTGTGGTATCTGCAAGCTCTGGCACTTCTTGGCCGCGGCGTGCATAAAAATCATTTACGAATTCATCTAACTTACCGTCACCGATCGCATTACGTAAACCTTCCATAACGCGCTGATAGTAACGTAAGTTATGAATTGTGTTTAGTCGTGCACCTAAAATTTCGTTACATTTATCAAGATGATGTAGGTACGCGCGCGAATAATTCTTACAAGTATGGCAATCACACTCAGGATCAAGTGGGCCGGTATCTGTTTTGTGCACAGCATTACGAATTTTCACAATGCCACCAGTTATAAATAAATGTCCATTACGCGCATTACGAGTTGGCATTACACAGTCAAACATATCGATACCGCGACGAACGGCTTCAACTAAGTCTTCAGGTTTACCTACACCCATAAGGTAACGGGGTTTGTTCTCTGGCATTTTATAAGCACAGTGATCAAGAATGTTAATCATCTCATTTTTTGGCTCACCGACCGATAAACCACCGAGTGCGTAGCCATCAAAACCAATTTCTTCAAGACCTTGTTGTGACTGAGCACGCAACTCCGGATACATACCACCTTGGATAATACCAAATAAAGCTGATGGATTGTCACCGTGACCTTCTTTTGAACGCTTAGCCCAACGAAGTGATAACTCCATTGAATCTTTAGCTTCTTTTTCGGTGGCAGGATAAGGCGTACATTCGTCAAAAATCATTACGATGTCTGAACCTAAATCACGCTGCACTTGCATGGCTTTTTCTGGTGAAAGCATAATTTTTTCACCGTTAACAGGCGAGCTAAACAATACACCTTCTTCGGTAATTTTACGCATTGCGCCTAAGCTAAACACTTGAAAACCGCCTGAGTCGGTTAAAATTGGTTTATCCCAATTCATAAAACCATGTAATCCACCATGCTGCTTGATGATTTCAGTACCAGGGCGAAGCATTAAATGGAAGGTGTTACCTAGGCAAATATGCGCACCAGTGTCTTTGACTTCATCTGGGGTCATACCTTTGACAGTACCGTAAGTACCTACTGGCATAAATGCTGGCGTTTCGACTACGCCTCTATCAAAAATCAAGCGGCCGCGGCGGGCTTTACCGTCTGTACGGTCTAATTCAAACTTCATATCATCCTCAAATGTCAGAAAAACAGTCCAACAAGCTATAATTTAACCGCTCGATTCTACCCTTTTTGTAAAACCATTACTATTAATTGGGCTCAAAGCTGAAATTAAAAGTGCAAAAATCAAAACTAAAAAGCCCAACGCAATGCTGGGCTTTAAGTGCTTTTATAGAAAAAACTATTTACGGGTTAAAAACATCGCATCGCCGTAGCTAAAAAAGCGGTATTTTTGTGCAATTGCAGTTTGGTATGCACTCATAATATTATCTTGCCCAGCAAATGCACTAACCAACATGATCAATGTCGATTCTGACAAGTGAAAATTAGTGACCATGGCATCAACTACGTTAAATTGATAACCTGGGTAAATAAAAATATCGGTGTCACCAAAGTAACTGGCTAATTGGCCGCCATGTATCTTAGCTGCTGATTCCAATGAACGTACCGAAGTTGTGCCTACCGCAATCACTCTGCCGCCGTTAGCTTTGGTTGCAGCGACTGCTGCAACAACATCATCAGGCACTTCAATGTATTCGGAGTGCATTATATGATCATTAACCGAGTCTACGCGCACCGGCTGGAATGTGCCAGCGCCAACATGCAAGGTAACAAATGCCATGTTTACACCCTTGGCTTTTAATGCAGCCATGAGCGTATCGTCAAAATGTAGACCGGCAGTTGGCGCTGCAACCGCGCCAGGTTTTTCACCGTAGACTGTTTGATAGCGTTTGCGGTCTTCGTCAGTATCTGGACGGTCAATATAAGGCGGCAGTGGCATATGACCAATATCGTTTAAAATTTCCAGAACGTTTTGCTCACCTGTAAACTCTAGTTCAAACAATTCGCCATGACGACCCACCATAGTCGCCTGCGCTTTACCTTCGAGAATAAGTTCTGTACCTGGTTTTGGTGATTTACTGGCGCGTACATGAGCCAGCACGCGATGCTCATCAAGCACGCGCTCTACCAGCACTTCAAGTTTACCGCCAGATGCTTTTTGGCCATACATACGAGCAGGGATCACTTTGGTATTATTAAATACCAACAAGTCATTTTCATTTACTAAATCAAGAATATCGCTAAATATTTTATGTTCTACAGCGCCACTTGGGCCATCTAAGGTTAATAAGCGACTGCTGGTTCGATCCTGTTTAGGAAAACGAGCAATTAATTCATCAGGTAAGTCAAAGCTAAAATCAGCCACGCGCATAGGATATATCCAGATCAAAAAAGTCGCGCCAAGTTTAACTGTATCGTGCTATTAGCTCAACCAACGGCTTTAATTAAAATACAATGGAATGTTCTCTTGTGGTTCGAGACAAATGGCATTATTCTACTCAACTTGATTAGAGCTAGGTTGATAAGAGGTGTGACATAAATGGCTAAGCAGCTAACTTTGCTGATCTTAAACGCCAGTGTCGCTGAGCGTCAGGCTGTTAAGTCAACCTTAAATCGGCTCAATGTATTTACTTTCCTTGAAGTGGCCGATAGCCAACAAGCCCTCGAAATTCTTAAATCTCAAGCGGTCGATGTCATTATTACCGGTCTAAATGTTGGTAAAATCGATGGCTGGCGATTTTCTCGGATGATCCGTTCAGGGTTATTAAAAACCCCAAAAAACACACCAATTGTGCTTACTCCGCCTATCTATTGTGAGCGAATAGCCGAAACGACAGCACGCAGTTATGGCATAGATGCGGTATTACCATTTGAACGCCAAGATATGCTGCCACAGGTACTGGCAAATGTATTATCAACGCATTTAGAAAAAAGCAGTCGCTTAGATTTGTTGCTGCTCGAAACCGACAGTAGTAAAGCCGCCGAAATAACGCAACAACTACAGCTAAACTTTGCCTGCACCCATGTTTCTAGTAATAAACAAGCATTATCAATCTATTTGCAGCAAAAGTTTGCCATTGTGTTACTTGATGCAACCGCAGCACACGCAGGAGCTGCCAGTCAATTAGTTGAAGAGATTTTACAACACAACCCAAAACAAGCCATTGTAACTATTATTGATACAAAAGATGCCGATCATGCTGAACAACTATTGCTTTCAGGGGTTACTGATTTTATTCGTGCACCGTATGAACAAACCTTGTTAAGTAAAGTATGCGACCATGCTGCGCGCCGTGAAGATTTTATGGTCAGTTATGCAGAGTTTGCACAAAAAGTAGAACAGCTAAGTCAAAGTCAAAGCCGCTATAAGGAGCTATTTTCAGCCCATCAGCGGATACTATTACATCTTAATACTGTGGTGCTTGAATTTGATCAACAAGGCCGCATTCGTTTTATCAACCCTGCGTGGGAAGCACTCAGTGGGTTTGGCATAAAACAAACCTTGAGCAAAGCACTCTCTGACTTTTGTATCAATGATTGCAAAGATAAACTACTGCAAACAATTAGCAGTATTTTGCATGGCGGTGCCTTGCAACAGCAGGTTGAAGTGCAAATTATTCATAAAGATGGTCAAGCTATTTGGGTTGAGTGCCGCTTACAACTAATCAAAAACAGCAGTAATGCTGCCACGATCACCGCCACAATAGATAATATTCATGAGCGCAAACAAGCTGAATTACAGCTGCGCCATTTAGCGCTTCATGACACCTTAACCGGCTTACATAACCGCTATTATTTTGATCAACAACTCAATCGAATTTGCCAGCCGCAACGCACTAATGGCGACATAGAACACGCTTTAATTTATATTGACCTCGATCATTTTAAAATAATTAATGACAGTAAAGGTCATCAACAAGGCGATATAGTTCTTAAAGAAGTTGCGCAACTATTTAACGCCAATATCAGTGATGAACACTTAGTGTGTCGCATTGGTGGTGATGAATTTGCGGTGATCTTAAATAATATGAATCTGCTTGATGCACACTTGATAGCTGAAAGTATTTGTATGGCTATTGAAGGTCATCAGTTTAAATCTGAAGAACAAGTTTATTCAATTAGCTGCTCAATTGGCTTAACGCAAATAACAGCAGCGAATCATGATCCGAGTGAATGCTTAAAACAAGCTGATATTGCCTTGTACGTTGCTAAAAGCTTAGGCCGTAATTTGGTTCATTGTTACTCTAAAGAAGATGCCAGCCATAACACTTTGCAAGCTGGATTAGAGTGGGGACACAGCATTCGCCAAGCATTACAACAAAACCAAATTGAATTACATTACCAGCCGATTTGGGACTTTAAACATGGTGGTGTCGCTTATTTTGAAGCACTGTTACGCTTAAAACTCGACGGTGAACTGGTTTATCCAAACCAATTTATTCCGTCACTTGAATTATTGAACGACACTTACTTAATGGATCAATGTGTGATCAGCAATGCAATTTCTGCCATTGCCGCTAACCCTGAGCTAAATCAAGTTGCAATAAACCTATCTGCGCAATCGTTTTTAGATGAACGCCTATTACCGCATATCGAATCGACCCTTGAAAAGTGCGATATCAGCCCTACCCGGGTTATTTTTGAGATCACCGAGTCCGCCAGTATCAATAATTTAACTGCCACTCGTGCGATGATCGAAAAGCTCAATCGCTTGGGCTGTCATTTTTCAATTGATGACTTTGGCACTGGCTTTAGCACCTTTAATTATCTTAAACAGCTGCCAGCTCAACATGTAAAAATAGACGGTTCGTTTGTTCGCGATATGCTCAATGATCCAATCGACTTGGCGTTAGTTAAAGCAATAAATGATATTAGTCGCTCGCTCAATAAGCGTTCAGTTGCTGAATATGTTGAAAATGAAGAGATCTTTTTAGCACTAAAAGAAATAGGTGTTGATTATGGCCAAGGCTACTTTATTTCACGCCCGGTGCCCGTAGAAAAAATCAAACATCAGTTACAAAAAATTTATCAAAACAAAACTTTTTACGAACAACCACCTAGCTAAAATAGCGAACTTTTCATACAAATCTACGCATTTTTTTACTTCCATCTTGTGATAACTCATCTATACTTTGCTCATCGGGCGATAAATGTCTTGTGATTATGATGATAATCGAAATTTCACATGACATCGCCAAATCGTAGCAACATGCCACTTACAAACTAACATGTTGTTATTAGTATCATTGTCAATTTATGGAGTGAATTATGATGCAATTAATAGTGTTACTATTAGCGGTAAACTTAGGGATAACTTACCAATGCTATCGATATGCCAGTATCAAAGGTTACCCGGTTGTAACTTTTACCTGCTTAGGTTTGATCCCCTACTTTAACTTAGTGGTGTGGGTTTATTTGTTATTTTTACCAGATATTACGCCATTCAATAAACAGTTTGAATATGAAGGGCATAACGAAAAGCAGCCTTTATAATACGGCTGCTTGTTGGTCAGGGATAAGTTATTAATTGAGCTCAGTTAATATCAGCTCGGCTAATTAAAATTGGTAGCTAATAGCTTTTTTAGTCAGTTCGCTGGCTTTGATATCGCCGGCGACACACTTTTTAATATCTGATTTATTAAATACTTTTATTAAACTCGTATTTTTATCGCCGAGCCCTTTAAGAACAAAACTCACATGCTCGTCGTTTGGCAGACTACGTAAACCACTACCGTAATCACATAACGTAAGACTGATACTTGTGCTTACTTGCTCCAGTAACTGTTGTTGCTCTGCGGCTTGTTGTTGCTCACGCTCTGCATGCTTTGCATTGATATTTTGCCGTAGCTGTTGCTGCTGTTTAGTGAGTCTAGTTTGTTGTTTTTCCAGCTTCGCGATATCTTTTTCTAACGCTTTTTTGCGTTGTTCAAGCTGTTTCTCTTCGGCGCTATTATCATGGCGGCTGGCAAACTCTAAATCGCGCTTTTCACGCTCTAAATCTCGCAACTTTCGGCCCACATCACGCTCTTGCTCTGCAATTTCGCGCACTTGTTCTGCGCCTTCACGCATTAGCTCCATCGCTTGTTGATAAGCTTCTCGTGATGATTCAACAACATCTTCGGTAATAAACTCTACTTGACCACTGATAATTTCAATATCCATATTAGCAAAATCAATTTCAGGCAGTGGTGGTAACGGCGCATTAGGTGCGTTACTAAAAATAGTCTGCCAGCGGCTAGAGCCTCTTACGCCCAGCTCAAATACCACTCCCTGCTTAACAAAATAGTTGGCTTGAATCGCACGGATCCTTTTATTGGTATCTTGCTTTAACGCGCTGCTTAAAATGTTTTCCATTATTGCTACTTCACGCTGTATTGATGCCAACTCCGCTGGGGCTTGCGCAGATACATTAGCACTTAAACACCCAAGTATGGCCATTATGGCGCTGCTGATAAGTTTTTTATTCATGCTCTATACTCCTAATTTTTCGCAATCGCGGCTGTTGGCTGCTCTTGTACTTGTTCGGCTAAATCATTTAATTGCATCCGTAGATACGCTTGATCTTGAGCTCGCTGGGTTTTGATGTAAGTGATTAAACTGGCAATATCTTCTTGGCGTTCAACTCGTCCTGTTGCAATGGCCTCTTTTGCTAATTGATACATCTGCTGTAGCTGCAATTGATTTTGCGCAGTAATAATTTTTTGCATTTGGTCAATTTGCTTTTGTTGAGACTGCAATAAATGTGTTTGTTTCGTTACTTGTGCAAGTAACCCCTGCGTATCTGATTGCGGTATAACTAAAAAGATTAACGAACAAACCAATACTGATGCTGCAACAGCCCACGCTCCAGCGACGCTAAACACACGCACAGCAGAGAACTGCGATATTGTTGATTGGCGATCCCAGATTGGTACAGGTACAGCCTTATAGTCACGGCTATGCTGTTGCCATACTTGCGCTTGGCTCATCAACGCTGCATATTCGGGAGCATTTTCGAGCTGCTGCAATTGTTTATCGCTCAAAACTTTACCATCTAACCATTGCTCAAAAAGCGACTCTAAACTAGCCATCTACGGCCTCCAAATGAACTTTTAATTTTCCTAATGCACTGTATAACCGCGACTTAGCAGTATTAGTTGAAATATCTAATTGCTCAGCAATCTCTTCAAAGGTGCAATGCTGGAAAAATTTCAACTCCACCACTAAACGCTGCTCCCACGGTAACTTATTCAACATACTTTTTAATTGCTGATGCTGGGCCTGAGCTACACTATTGCCTTCTAATTCACTGTGTTCACAGGCCTGTTCTGGCACATCATCTAAGCTCTGATAATGCTTGCGACGGCGGTAGTATTCAACGCTACGCCGATGCACAATTTGAAATACCCAAGTATTAAAACTCGACTCACCACGAAAGTTCGGCAGACTTTTATACACCGAAATAAACACCTCTTGCATTAAGTCCATGGCATCATCTGGGTTACTTAGCATCCGCAAACAATAGTTATAAACTTGGCTTTCATGCTGCTTAACCAGCTTAAGCCAGGCGCGCTTATTTCCTTGTTGTGCTTTGGCGATTAATGTTTCTATTGATTGAAAAAACACGATTCTCGATGCTTAGTTATTTTACTTATGAGGTTAGTCGATAGAGTGAAGCAGATAGTTTGGAAAAGATAAAAATAAATGAAAATAAATAAAAAAGCTCACCTAAATGAGCTATTCATCCGTCATTAAACGGCATTGTTGCTTTAAAAAGCTTTCTAGCATTTGGCTAAATAAACGAAAATCTCGAATACGACCGGTTGTTTTGCGCCACAGAATGCCAATATCGCGGTATGCGTCACTTTGTGAAGGAGTGGCAAGCATATTTTTGTTCGCTAAAATACCCGCGTTAATCGCCATTTGCGGTAAGAAAGTCACACCGAACTGGTGCTCAACCATGCTAAGTAAGGTGTGTAAGCTCGCCGCTTCAAACGGATTGATACAGCTTGAACGATTTAAATGACAAGCACTTAATGCGTGCCCTGTCATACAATGTTCTCGCTCTAATAAGAACACGCTGGCTTCCGGTAACAAGTTAAAATCTTCTATATTCTTAGCAGGTAAATAGTCTTTATGATGTACTAAGCAAAAGTGATCTTGCGCGAGTACTTGAGTATGAAATTTATCAGTATCGTAAGGTAGTGCCAACAGCGCCATATCGATATGGCCATGCTCGAGTTTATCTAACAAGCTATCACTGGTGTCTTCAACCAGTACCAACTCTAAATCGGCAAACTGTTGCTGACAAAGGTGGTAGAGAGGTGCCGCAATAAAACTAGCAATCGTTGGAATAACTCCGAGGGTGAGCGTACCGCTTAGCGGTGTTAAATGGCTTTTAGTCAGCTCTCTAACACTTAGCGTATCGTCAATAATTTTGCGTGCCCGCTCTACCACTTCTTCGCCGATGGCTGTGAACATCAAACTACGATTTTCACGCTCTATGAGTTGGCAACCGAGTGTTTCTTCAAGGGTTTGAATTGCACTGCTGAGTGTTGATTGACCAATAAAACACGCACTTGCGGCGCGGCCAAAATGTTGATGCTGATGAACTGCCAATAAATACTGCAGCTGTTTAATACTTGGTAAGTTCGTCATACTTTTTGTACCCACAAATAAAAAGACCCCAACACCAAGGGCGTTGAGATCTTTTCAAGCTAAAAGTCTGTAATACTTAAAGACTGCTGGATTTAAACTCCAAAGGCAGTTCTCAGTATGTAGAAAATAACAATAGCAAGGGCAGCGCCAACTGGCAATGTAATTACCCAAGAAACTACAATGTTTCTGATCACACCCATATTAAGTGCAGCAATTCCACGTGCCATACCTACCCCTAATACCGCGCCAACTAAGGTTTGTGTAGTAGAAATTGGCAAGCCTGTTCCCGATGCAATTACAACTGTAGAAGCAGCAGCTAATTCAGCAGCAAAACCACGACTTGGTGTTAAATGCGTAATGCCTTCACCAATCGTTTTAATTACTTTTTTGCCTAAAATTGCAAGGCCTGCAACAATACCGAAACCACCCAGTGGTAAAATCCACCATGCGATTGTCGCTTGCTTAGCTATCTCACCGTTATTTTCAACAATGTTTACAACTGCAGCCAACGGACCAATAGCGTTAGCCACGTCATTAGAACCATGAGCAAATGCCATACAACATGCGGTTAATACCATTAAGATAGCAAACACTTTCTCAACGTTATTAAATTGCATTTTCTTATCGGCTTTTGGATCAATCTTTAACCGAGAAATAACGATTTTACCAATAATACCAACAATAACAGCAATACCGATTGCTAATGCATAACCTTCAACAGCACCTAAATTAATACCAATGTGCTTTAAACCTTTCTTGATGGTTACTAAAGACATGATAAAACCGGCTAAACCCATGTAAATAGGCACATAGCGTTTGGCATTATTAAGTGGTGCCTCGGTGTCAAAAATTAACTTTTGCGCACTCATAAATATTAAGTAGGCAATAAACCCTGAAATCGCCGGGGTAACAATCCAACTCCCCACAATACCTGCAACTTTGTCCCATTGAATCGCTTCGCTGCCAACTGCAACTAAAGCAAATCCGATGATAGCACCAATAATTGAATGCGTGGTTGATACCGGCCAACCTAAGAATGAAGCTATTAGCAACCAACTACCCGCTGCAAATAATGCCGAGATCATCCCTAATACCATAAGTTCTGGCAGGTCTAAAAACGGCGTAGAATCGATAATGCCTTTACGAATTGTCGATGTTACTTCGCCGCCAGCTAAGTAGGCGCCTGCAAATTCAAAAATCATCGCTATAAAAATAGCTTGTTTAATAGTTAATGCTTTTGAACCTACCGATGTGCCCATCGCATTAGCAACGTCATTCGCGCCAATACCATAAGCCATAAAAAAACCGACTGCTGCGGCAATTAAAATTAATACCGTGCCATAAGATGCAATGATATCCATTGTGTAACCCTAATCTTTCGTTATTGAACTGAGTGTAAATTACCGAGCTAACATCAGCTCAAGACGCGAACCAACGCGTTCTGCGATATCCGCAAGCTCGCCGACCCATTCGATGATTTTATATAAAAACATTACATCTACAGGATTGAGTTCATCTTCGACGTCACGTAATTGGCGACGTATTATGATTTGCATATCATCCGTGTCTTGTTCAATTGCATCCAATTCAACGAGCATTTTTTCTACTAAGGTCACTTCACGACCTTTAAAACCAGTTTCTAGTAACTCATCTAACTCATTGATTGCGTTTGATGCTTGTTTAGTTGCATCAACACAGCGAGTTACATAGGCTAAAAAGTTAACTTGAATTTCTTTTGGAATGGTCATCTCACGACCAATTACACGACCAGCAATGTCTTTTGCTTTATTAGCAATTTTATCTTGCTGGGTGACGAGTTCAAGCAGATCTGTACGCTCTACCGGCATAAATAAACCGCGCGGTAACTGTAAACGTATATTTCTTTTCATGTCGTCGGCTTCACGTTCTAAAGTACGAATGTTCAAGCGAATCTCTTCTGCTTGTTGCCACTCTTCTTTAAATACATGATTGAAAAAAGGGATCAAAGCTTTACTTGCTTGATGTACCTTCTTGATGTGATCTTCCATTGGCTTTATAGGAGATTTTGCGAATACCCCTAAAAATGCGTTTGTAGGCATAACTGACCCTTAAATCAAATTAGTATGCTTTGCGGCGTGAATTTTACAGCATTCACCGCGATTGTGAATGCTTTTATTACATCACAGCTGCCGCTACAGCATTATAATTATAACGAAAACATGAAAAGCGACCATTGGCCGCTTTAATAAAACAAGACGGTATCAAAAAATCTATAACGATTTTTCTATATCCTCTTGAGATGTATGACGAATATCTTTGCCATTAACAAAGTAAATAATGTATTCAGAGATATTTTGACAACGGTCGCCAATTCGTTCCAATGAACGTACCGACCAAACTAAATCCATAATTTTTGGAATTGAACGTGGATCTTCCATCATATAGGTCATAATTTGACGAGTAATTGCTTCATACTCACGGTCAACCTTGGCATCTTCTTTATGTACTTCAAATGCTTTTTGTACATCCATACGTGCAAAAGCATCGAGTACATCATGCAGCATTTTTGAAACTTGGCGACCCATATTTTCGATGTTAACTAATAAATCTTGCTGATCTTTAGTAAATGAATCTAGCGCAACTTTAGCAATACGCTCAGCTTCATCGCCAATACGCTCTAAATCGGCAATGGTTTTAGCAATCGCGACTACTAAGCGTAAATCACTTGCAGCTGGCTGACGACGAGCAATGATACGGGTACATTCCTCATCAATATTTACTTCCATGGCGTTTACTTTATAGTCGTTTTCACGCACTTTACGCGCTAACTCAGCATCGCCATTACTTACCGCATCAAGCGCGCTATTAAGTTGCTGCTCAACTAAGCCACCCATGCTTAATACATGGTTGCGAACGTTTTCTAGCTCTTGGTTAAAGCGGCCAGAAATATGCTTATTAATATTGTGTTCCATTGTTTACCTTCTTATCAAAATCGCTAACGTCACCCAAAAACAGTTTGACTCAGCCTAGCCGTAACGACCGGTGATATAATCTTCCGTTTTCTTTTTCGTTGGGGTAGTAAATAACGTATTGGTATCTGAGTACTCTATTAATTCACCCATGTACATAAAGGCCGTTTGATCAGAAACCCGCGCTGCTTGTTGCATGTTGTGGGTTACGATAACAACGGTAAACTTATTTTTTAAATCGTTGATAAGCTCTTCAATTACCAGTGTTGAAATAGGATCCAATGCTGATGTTGGCTCATCGAGTAATAATACTTCAGGCTCAATGGCGATAGAGCGTGCAATCACTAAACGTTGCTGCTGACCACCTGACAAACCAAATGCACTATCGTGAAGCCGATCTTTTACTTCATCCCACAGTGCCGCGCCTCGCAGTGACTGTTCAACCACCTCGTCTAATTTACGTTTTTCTTTGATACCTTGTAAGCGTAGGCCATAAACCACATTTTCGTAGATTGATTTAGGAAACGGGTTCGGACGCTGGAATACCATACCAACATTACGACGCAGCGCTGCAACATCTACCTTTTTGTCATAGATGTTTTGTCCGTGTAGTAAAATTTCACCTTCAATACGGCAAATATCAACCAGATCATTCATACGGTTAATACAGCGCAACAACGTAGATTTACCACACCCTGATGGTCCGATAAATGCGGTTACTTGGCCTTTTGGAATATTCATATTCACTGAGCTAAGCGCTTGTTTTTCACCATAGTAAAGATCTAAGTTTTTGATCTCGAGTGCCGTTTGCTCGGTGCTTAAATTGTCTAAGTCCAATTTCAAACTCGTGCTTGATTGGTTTACTTGTGGAGCGACTGTAATCATGTTTGTTACCTATAGAATCTTTACTAATTATTGATCAAGCGATCTAAATTTTTCACGTAAATGGTTACGTATGCCTATCGCGGTGATATTCAGTGTAATAATTACTGATACCAATAAGAATGCGGTGGCATACACTAGCGGACGTGCCGCTTCAACATTTGGGCTTTGGAAGCCAACGTCGTATATATGAAAACCTAAATGCATGAACTTTCGATCTAGATGAAAATACGGGAAGTTACCATCGAGCGGTAATGTCGGTGCCATTTTCACCACACCCACTAGCATCAATGGTGCAACTTCGCCAGCAGCACGCGCCACCGCTAATATTAAACCGGTCATAATCGCAGGACTGGCCATTGGCACGATAATACGCCATAACGTTTCAGCTTGCGTTGCGCCCAGTGCTAAAGAGCCATGACGAACCGTACTTGGGATACGTGATAAGCCTTCTTCTGTTGATACAATCACCACAGGCAGCGTTAAAATAGCAAGCGTTAAAGCAGACCAAAGTACCCCTGGAGTACCAAATACTGGACTAGGTGAGGCTTCTGGATAAAACAATTGATCCAAACTGCCACCTAATACATAAACAAAGAATCCTAAACCGAATACACCGTAAACAATTGAAGGAACACCAGCCAAGTTAATGACCGCGATACGGATCATCTTGGTAACCGCATTTTTAGCCGCATATTCATGTAAGTATATAGCTGCTACAACCCCAAACGGCGTTACAATTACAGCCATCAACATTACCATAAAAACAGTACCAAAGATTGCCGGGAATACACCACCTTCAGTATTAGCTTCACGCGGATCATCTGAAACAAATTTACCTAGTTGTACAAAGTAGTGACCTAGCTTTGCAACAAAGCTCATGTCATTAGGAAACCAAAAATCCAAAACCTGATATAAAGGCAAAGTAACAATTTCACCGCGCATATCTTTTACGGTTACCTGATCACGCTTAGCTTGTTTGCGCAGTGCAAACAATTGCTTTTCAAGTACGCCATACTCGGCTCTTAGATCTGCACGCTGTTGCGCAAGCTCAGCCACTCGTTCATCGGTCAGTGCATCATCGAGTAAATACGACTTCTCTTGTAAACGTAAACGCTCTAATTGATAGTTAATATGACCAATGTCACCGTTTTGCAAATCAAGCGCTTGCTCATTAAGCTCAACGGCACGTTCAACTAATTCTTCTAATACTTCAGTTTTATTATCGGTGATCACTTGGCCGTCTTTTATTACTTGTTCGACGTAGCCATAAAAATTACCGTTTTTACTGCGTTCAAACACCGCTATAGCCGCAGGCATGGTATTTGATTTTATGTCAGTTTCTATTACCCAACGAAAATCTAAATCAACGTATTCACGGTTACCGGTTTTAATTAAATAACGCTCTAGTTGCTCTTTATCATAACCAGATAAATCAACACCGGTTGCCTCAAGGCGCGATTTAGGCACCATTTCACGGTCGTATATTTCACCAATTACAGTTTGCTGCGCAACCGAGCCCTGTAGCTCTAATTGCACTACTTGTGATGGCCAGAAAAAGCTTAACCCTTTCCAAGCAATCATTGCTAATAACCCTAAGACAGAAATCAAACTGATACTTACTGCACCACCTGTCATCCATATCCAAGGAGAACCTGACTTAAACCACTGCTTTAACATGTCGTGTCTCCCACTTACATCGAGCTGTATTTATCACGCAACTGCTGACGCACAAACTCAGCAATTGTGTTGAAAATAAAGGTGAATATGAACAATACAAAAGCGGCTAAGAATAAGATCCGATAGTGTGAACTACCCACTTCCGATTCTGGCATTTCTACTGCGATATTAGCGGCTAAGGTACGCATACCTTGGAAAATGCTCCAATCCATTATTGGCGTATTACCTGTTGCCATTAGTACAATCATCGTTTCACCTACGGCGCGGCCTAAGCCCATCATCACAGCAGAGAAAATACCAGGGCTGGCGGTTAATAACACCACACTAACCAAGGTTTGCCATTGTGTTGCGCCTAGCGCCAATGAACCGTTTGATAAATGCTTAGGCACACTAAATACAGCATCTTCTGCGATAGAGAAAATAGTCGGAATAACCGCAAAACCCATCGCAATACCGACTACCAGTGAATTACGTTGATCGAAAGTCAGACCCAATTCGTTAGTCAAATACTGGCGAACATTACCGTCAAACATCCACAACTCAACCACCCCGCTCATCGCAAAGGCTAACCAACCAATCAGTAACAATACTGGTATTAGTAAGATTGAGTGGGCCCCTTCAGGAACTCGGTGACGAAAGCTTTCTGGTAATTTAGTCCACGCAAATGCGGTCGCTAAAATCCCCAGCGGCAGCATAAACAGCAAGCCAACAATCGCAGGTAAATGCTCTTCTATCAACGGCGCAAGCCATAAGCCTGCTAAAAATCCTAAAATTACGGTTGGTAATGCTTCCATAATTTCAACTGTTGGTTTGACTACTTTACGTAATGGACCTGACATAAAATAAGCGGTGTAAATTGCTGCAGAGAGCGCAATCGGCACTGCAAATAGCATCGCATATAAAGCAGCTTTTATAGTACCAAATGAAATTGGCACTAAAGAAAACTTAGCTTCAAAGTCATCACCGGCAGACGTTGATTGCCAAATATAACCCGGCTCTGGATAACCCTCATACCACACTTCTTGCCACAAGGCTGACCAAGTCACCTCAGGGTGTTCATTGTGAATTTCAACCACGGTTAATTTGTCATCAGCTAGAATAAGTGCCGCATTTGAGCGTGGTGCAATAGCAAAGTTTTCAATCGGACCTTCACTGATTTTACCTTGCCATAGTTTTGCTTCACTGGTGGTGTAATACACGCCTAACTCACCATTAGAACTGGTGGTAAAGAACGTACGGCGATAAAACTCAGTGAATATATCTAGCTTAGGCTGCTTTGAGGTTTCAAACGCACGTATTTTCTGATATTCACGGCCATCGTCAGTATTAATTTCAAACCACTGCGAAACTTCACCATTGTCATTCGCTAGCATCAGCGAGTTAGCACCGGCTAATAATTGCGCCGAAACCAAGTTGGCATTTTCTTCATTCGCCGCAAGCATTTGGATCAGCTCAACCTCGCTTGGATTGCGAGTATCGTAAACATAAATTTGATTTGCTGAGCGCACAAAAGTACGGGTGGTATCTGGCGACATTAGTAGTTGGTCTACGCGCCCTTCAACATCAAGTTCAGTGCGTTCAACAACCCATTCAACTTCACCGCTGAACATGTTTTCTTCAGCAACAAAACTGCTAAAAATTACACGCTTATCAGCCGTTTGTGCCACAACAGCGGTTTTATCTTCATAATGGCTAAATGCAAATTGTTTAATGGCAGCACCATTGTCGTCAACCAGCAATGTTTTTTCACCAAGTGGATAACCCAAACGCGGGGTTAATTTACGTTCGTTATTAGGAAAGGTAACTAAGAATTTAGGTGACACTATCATCACCGAACCATTTTCTAGTCCGTATGCGTAATGTCCTTGAAATGGCGCGCTGGATGCAAAACTACTCACTTCGCTGTCAAGTGGCACAACTAAGCTAGCAAGCTTTTTACCAAAGCCCTTTTTCTCAACACTGTAATAATCAACCTTACCTTGTTTGCTCAGTAAAAAAGCAATTTCAGTTTGCTCTTCAATACCTAGGCCAACAATTTGTTCAGCATTACTAAGCGCAAAGCTATCGCGCGTTTCTACTTTCGCTGATTCAAAAATAGGTTGCACAACATACAATAAATAGAAGAATATCAATAGCAAAGCTATCAATACCATAATACCGCCAGCGGTAATGCTAAATTTGGCAAACCGATCTTTAAATAGACGGCTTCTATCCGTATTAAAAGACGGTTTATTCGGATTGGAAGTCATCAAAACACCTATAAATCTTAACGTTGGGTAGATTATATTTCACCAAGATGACAGTATTGTTACAAACGTCATAATTGCTAAGACTTTGTTGTGGTATTCATCATAACAAAACAAACAATGTTTATATTCAATAACTTGAAAAACTTTCAACTTAGTGCTTTATTATTGATAAACAAAAGTTTAGATAATTCAGACTGTAAACTCACACTATTTTACTGTTTTTAAATTGAACTATTGGCAAAAAAATTGGACAAATTTGGGGACTGAGTCAATACTCAATCCGGTTCTTTTTAATCATTCAATAATTTCATGCCTGGGCATTTATTATTTAATTACGGCACTCTTTAGGAATTATCTATATGAAGCAATTGGTTATAACTATTTTGGGACAAGATCGTCCGGGACTTGTAGAAGACATCTCATCTGCAATTTTAAATCATAATGGTAACTGGTTAACCAGTAACTTAAGCCATTTAGCCGGTCACTTTGCTGGCATCATTGAAGTAGCAGTGCCAGCAGAGCATCTGCAAGAATTACAAGATGCATTGCATGGCTTACCACAATTAGAAGTACGGATTGAAACAGGCGCGCATGAATTACCAGACACACCTGCTGAACAGCTTAATTTTGTAATAACTGGCAATGATCGACCAGGTATTATCCAGGAACTAGCCGGAGTATTGCGTCACAAGGGAGCAAATATTACCCACCTAAACTCTAAGCAGCAGAGCGCACCAAACTGGGGGGTACCAATTTTCAGCGCCGTTGCAACAGTTGCTTTGCCAACGGGCATGAATAAAGACGAAGTTGTTGCTGCACTCGAAGCAATTACATCCGACTTAATTGTTGATATTGAAGACGCTTAAGTCACACCTCACAGCCATCTTCTATAGCAAGACAAACATGTCACAAAAGTGACATTTTTGTCATTTTTATGTCATCTAAGTGTTCTATATTTTGTTCAGTTGCTATCCAAGGAATAGAATATGAACGCCTGCGCTGATGTGTCTCAAACGATTAATTATTTTGCCCCAGAGTTAAGTTGGCTGTCTTTTAACGATCGTGTTTTACAAGAAGCTAAAGATAAAAATAACCCGATTATTGAACGTATTCGTTTTTTGGGGATCTTCTCAAACAATTTAGATGAATTCTTCAGAGTTCGGGTTGCCGATGTAAAACGACGCATTCTATTAAATAAACTACCAGATACTAATTTTGATGAAGATGAAATTTTACTGACCCAAATTCAGCAAAAGGTTTTGCAGCTTGGTAAAAAATTTAACGTTATTCATCAGCAAATTCTCCATGATTTAAATACCCACAACATTCATGTTGACCGTCCCGAGCAGCTTAGTGAATTTCATATTAACTGGCTAAAAATATTTTTTCACGACAATGTATTACAGCATATATCGCCAATAATGCTGGATGAAAATAAAGACTTCTCAGATCATATTAACGATACAATGACGTACTTGTTTGTCGAAATGTTTAACGACAAAAGTCATTATGCGATGTTAGAAGTCCCTACCGATCGCGTACCACGCTTTGTAATTTTACCACCCGAAAAAACCCGTCGTCATAAAACTATTGTGATGTTAGATGACATTATTTTGTTTTTTTTAAGTGACGTATTTAGCAGTTTTTTTAGTTTTACTGAGATCCAAGGCTACGCAATCAAGCTGACCCGTGATGCAGAATACAACCTAGATGACGAACTAGAAGAAGGCATTTTAGATAAGATGTCTAAGGGCCTAAAACAGCGTATTTATGCCGAGCCGGTGCGCTTAGTATACGACCAAGCGATGCCCGAGCCAATGCTCAAAGTAATGAAAAAACGCTTAGGTGTTACTCATCACGATGCGTTGATCCCCGGTGGTCGCTATCGTAACTTTAGAGACTTTATTGGTTTTCCCAATGTTGGTCGGCAATATTTAGAAAACAAATCATTACCGGCTTTGCAAAGCACAGCATTTAATAATCATGCCAGTGTGTTTGCTGCAATTAGTCAGCAAGATATTCTACTTTATTATCCATATCATACATTTAATCATCTACTGGAATATGTTCGCCAAGCAGCATTTGACCCTCGAGTAACACAAATTAAAGTAAACATTTATCGTGTTGCGAGTAAATCTCGATTAATTTCATCACTGATCAACGCGGCAAAAAATGGCAAAAAAGTCACCGTTATGGTGGAGCTAAAAGCACGCTTTGATGAACAAAATAATATTGAGTGGGCAAAAGTACTCAGTGGCGCAGGTATTAAAGTTATTTTTGGTATACCAGCTCTCAAAGTACACAGTAAGTTATGTATTATTCATCGTCGTGAAAAAGGTCAAATAGTAAAGTACGCGCACATTGGCACTGGTAATTTTCACGAAAAAACCGCCAAAATCTATACAGACTTTAGTTTATTTACTAAACATCAAGGTATTTGTGACGAAAGTGATAGCGTATTTAAGTTTATTGAAAGCAGTTATAAACCGTTTATGTTCGAACATTTGATGATTTCGCCAGTGAACGCTCGACAGCTGTTGCTTGGTTTAATTCACCAAGAAATAACCCATGTTGAAAATGGTCACACCGGTAAAATAACATTAAAAATAAATAACTTAGTAGATAAAGAACTGGTTGATTGTCTGTACTTGGCCGCTCGTAGCGGTGTTAAAATTCGCATTATTGTCCGTGGTATGTGTTCCTTAGTGCCAGGACTCAATAATTTTAGCGACAACATTCGGGTAATTAGTATCGTCGATCGCTTTTTAGAGCACCCGCGAGTTATGATCTTTGGTAATAATGGGGATGAAAAAGTCTATATTTCATCTGCAGATTGGATGACACGTAATCTTGATCATCGAGTTGAAGTTGGCGTGCCTATTTATGATGAAAAACTAAAACAACTCATTGTTGACGTACTTGAACTGCAATTTAAAGATCGTACCAAAGCGAGAATCATTGATAGCGAACAGAAAAATCATTATGTTAGACGCGGAAATCGTAAAAAAATACGTTCGCAAATAGCTATTTATGATCACTTAAAAAAATGGGAAGGCAATTACAATAATGAATGATTATCCCTCAATTGCTGCGGTTGACTTAGGGTCAAACAGCTTTCATTTAGTGGTCGCAAGAGAAGTGGATGGCTCTTTGCAAATTCTCCACAAAGAAAAACAACGCGTTTACTTAGCCGATGGCTTAGACGACAAAAATCAATTAAGTCAAACTGCCATAGATAGAGCATTAACGATATTAAAGCAGTTTGCTACTACGCTACAAGACTTCCCTGCGAGCAATGTAAAAATTGCTGCAACTTATACATTACGACGAGCTAAAAATATTAATTCATTTTTAACTCAGGCAAATAGAGTTTTTCCTTATCATATTGATGTGATCTCAGGTCAAGAAGAAGCGCGCTTAATCTATCAAGGTGTAGCTCATTATGTTCATCACGATGAAAACCGTTTAGTTATTGATATTGGCGGCGGTAGTACCGAGCTAATTATTGGCAAGCATTTTAAACATAAGCTGCTCTCAAGTCGCAATATGGGCTGCGTAAGCTATACCAAGCAATTTTTTGCCGATGGTATTATTAATGATAAACGCTTTAGCAAAGCACAAATAAAAGCAGAGCAAGAACTTGAGGTTATTTTTGCCAATTACATTAGTGCAGGCTGGCAATCGGTAGTGGGGACGTCAGGCACCATTAAATCAATATTAGCCATGATCAACGCTAATGACCCTGAACAAAAAAATATCACACTGGAGCGATTGCTCGAACTTAAAACTCAGTTTATAGCCGCTAAAACTATCGATAACTTACTTATTGAAGGTTTAAGCCCGGAGCGTCAAGTAAGTATTTGCGGTGGCTTAACTATTTTACTCGCGATTTTTCAGCTGTTTAATATTACCGAAATGGATTACAGCGACTTTTCACTACGTGAAGGTTTACTGCATGAAATGCAGCAAAAGTTAGCGCTTAAAGATATACGCACCAATACCATAGCTAATTTAAGCGAAAGAAACACAATAGATAAAGTACATGCCCAGCGTGTTGCAAATACTGCCGATTGGTTATTCCTACAAGTACAAAAAGAATGGCAGCTCGACTCATTAGATAATCATCAATTATTAGTGTGGGCAGCGCAATTACACGAAGTGGGTTTAGGTATTAACTCATCAGGCTTACACAAACATAGTGCTTATGTTGTTGAAAATAGTCAGCTGCCAGGATTTACTCAACAACAGCAAACATTATTAAGCTGTATGATACGGTTTTACCGTAAAAAAATTCGTTTAGAAGAATTTCCAACTTTACTCTCAGTGCCGCACTTTCAAATATTACAATTAATTGTATTACTCAGACTAGCTATATTATTAAATCAAAAACGCCTTAACGATCAACATCAAGAGTTAGCAGTGTCAGTAAAAGGCAATAGTATGCTATTGCAGTTCCCAGCTGATTGGCTCAATGAACAAACCTTGCTTCATGCTGATTTACAACAAGAGCAAAAATATTTGAAGAAAGTAGGCTTTTTAATCGACTTTGTGTGATTTACAGACATGGCTGAATTTGGATAACATGCGCTATCCAAATTAGATCTTCTATTACATATCCATATGGCGATTAGCACTTTGCATCATTTGCTTTAATCCTTGATGTTCAAGCTCCAGCAATTGAGATAGTTTCTCTTTACCTGTTGGCGTTTCTGCACGACTAAGTAAGTATTGATAAAGATTGATCACCTTTTGATGCTGATCTGATATATAACCTTGCATGGCTTGCTCATCAACACGCGTATCACGGTTTAAATCTGTAAAATTAATCAGTTCAGAGTTTTCAGCAAAGTACTCGTAACAATAAGTATCTAAGGTATTGATCTCCGTGATGGCTTTAAAACCAACTAAATCCTCAGCCAACTTTTTTTCGTACTTAACAAAATAGTCTGCCAGCATTTGGTTATGCTCTGCTAAATCGTCTCTGAGACTAAAAAAATTTGCCGCCATTTGGGTATGAAATAGTACAGTCCAGTCGTACACTTCTTGTATTGTTTTAACTTGCATGTGCGTTCCTTAATTAACCCTAGTAACCATACTCTTGCGTAAAACGTGCCAATAAAAAGTTAAATTAAAACAGAGAGATATTGAAAGTAAATCACCCAAACTCGTATAAGTTACAAGTCATAGGGTAATTTTTATAGAGTGGTGGTACAAAAACGGTGGCTCATATTTAAATTATGACTAATTGATGTGACATAAAACACTCGCAAATTCTAACCTTAGTAGCCAAGTAGCGTTTCATCTTAAAGCATAAGTAAATGCAAAACATGACATCCCAAGTTTGCTGATAACTTAGCTGACAATGTGAAATCTCTACAACCCTTAGCTGGGAATCATAAATAAATTTTACATCGCTATGCTGGTGTAATTTCTAATGTTTACTAATATTCATTTGTTGATTGATGAAAACAGTAAATTATTTCAGCTTGAGCATATGCTCTTTTTATTGGTGGTTAACGCTTTATGGATAAGTATTCCCTTCGAAAAAAAATATTAATTATTACTTTTTTTTGCTTTTTTATATTTTTTATAGCGATGCTAATACAGAGCTTAAATGCATTACAAAAAAATATAGATTCCGCATTACGAGAAGAAATAAATTTAGTCTCAGATGTATTTACAAATGGGGTTGGTGATTGGATGTATGACAGGCGTCAGGCTGTTATTAAACTGTCTAAAGTTATTGCTGACCATCCTGAAGTAAAACCTTATATTTTGCTTGACCAAGTAAAAGAAAGTTTAGGTTTTTCGCTTGTTTACTATGGTAATGAACAAGGAGAAATGTACCGTAACGACCCTAACCTTAATCCACCAAATTATGATCCCAGAGTACGGAGTTGGTACAAAGGTGCATTAGAAGAAAATGGTAGTTTTTTAGCTGCTCCTTTTGTTTCTGCAAGCACCCAAGAATATGTGGTTACTCTTTCAGAGCCAGTGAGAAAGGAAGGTGAGATAGTTGGTGCAGTTGGCGCTAATTTAACTTTAGCTCAATTAACTAAATATATAAATGCTCTCGATGTACCTGGCGATGGATATGCCATCATTGTTGACAAAAGCGATCAAGTTGTTGCTCATCCTGATACAAAAAAACAAAGTACTAAAGCATCAGATCTCGATAAAAGCTTTACGGGTCAGTTGTTAGAAAAGCTAGTGACTAAGCATACTTTAGAAGAAATGACCTTAGATAATCGCGAGCGACTTATTTTTGCACAGGCTATTCCTAACTCCAGCTGGTCAATTATTTTAGTAATGGACAAAGATACTTTATTTGCACCTGTACGAAGCCAGCTTATTACTCAAGTGATCATCAGCACTGCAATGTTAATATTTGTACTGTTTATCATCTCATTTTTGTTAAAAATCATGCTCAAAAACTTAAGTTCTATCACTCAAAATTTAGATGCTATTGCTAATGGTAATGGCGATTTGACAGTTAGGTTAGAAGTGAATAGTGGCGATGAAATAGGCCAACTTGCATCGAGCTTTAACCGTTTTGTTGAACAATTACATGGCATTATAAGTCGACTGAGTGACGCATCAACAATATTGCTAAGTGAAGCTGGTGATGTATCTACAGCAACAAATAAGCAAAACGATAGATTACAGCGTCATCAAAGTGAAATTCATATGGTTGCAACTGCGGTAACTGAAATGGCTGCGGCAACAAAAGAAATCGCTGCTAATGCAGAACAAACTGCACAATCATCACAAAACTGCGTAAGCGTTACAGAGCAAGGCCGTTTTGGCGTTGAGCAAAGTCAAAAATCTACAAAAGTCCTAGCTGATGAGGTCGAAAAAGCGAGCGAAATTATTCGTGATTTGAATAAACACGCGCAAGAAATAACATCAATTTTATCTACTATCAGCGGTATTTCAGAGCAAACAAATTTACTGGCATTAAATGCAGCAATTGAAGCAGCAAGAGCTGGGGAGCAAGGGCGTGGCTTTGCTGTAGTTGCCGATGAAGTAAGGGTTTTATCACAACGAACTTATACTTCGACTCAAGAAATCCAAGGCATGATTGAGTCACTACAAAGCGCAGCACTAAAAGCGGTAGATGCGACTGATAAAGGTAAAGGAATGGCCAACCAAAGTGTTGAAGATGCTCAAAAAGCGAATCAAAGTCTCGGTAAAATATTAGAATCGGTTAGTGTGATAAATGACATGGCAGCACAAATTGCCACCGCCGCTGAAGAGCAATCAGCTGTCACCTTAGAAATCAGTCGCAATACTGAGACAATCCGAGGGGTCGGTGATGAAATGTTTGAAGCAAGCCAATTAGCTGCTGAACAAGCTCAAAAATTACACGACTTAGGAAGACAGATTAACAATGAAGTGAGTAAGTTTAGACTGTGAAGTGAACCTTTAGATTATCAGTAAAATAAACTTAATTTTGAATGCTTAAAAATTAAATTTTAATAAGCAACTGAATAAAAACAAATTTAGTAACAAAAATAATTAGAGGTTTATATGAAATCAGAACTTAGTCCACTTTTTGTAGGGGTTATTCTAACGTCTTTTCTTACTATTACTAGTAATGTAAAAGCAGCTGAGCCAAGTATCAAGGATATAGATTTTTATGCTTCTATACGTTTAGGTGTAGATAATATTGACGCAGGTACATCTGATGATGGGGCTAATGGCCGCGACTTTTTGAGTCGTATAGGTGCTAAAGCGAGTATCAAAATAGATGACAATTTAACAGCAGTCACGAGAGTTGAATATGGCCTGAGAGAAGAGAATGCAGTTGATTTAACTCAAAATAATGGCCCGACTCTTCGTCAAGCCTACGTTGGTTTGAAAGGTGATTTTGGTGAAGTTTATTTCGGGTCTCAAACTTTATTATGGAATACCTATGTTAGAAGCGCTTATTTTTCAGATGGTATAGATACTATTCGACAAGGTAATGTACGAGACGATGATTTACTACAGTATTTTTATAAACAAGGTAATTGGAACTTTGGTGCTGGGTTACAATTTAAAGGGCAAGATGGAAGCTCTGTTGATCAAATGCAATTAGGTGGAGAATATAAGTCTGGACCTTATAAAGTGCAAGCGGCTTGGTCTAAAGATAACCAAGGCGATAATAAAGGTAACCTATATGGGTTGCGTGGTTGGTGGGATGTTAATGATGCTGTGACATTGTCAGCTTTTGTACATAAAGCAACCAACATCTACGATATTTATGGGGGAAGTAGTACTGGAACGGTTCGATTGAAAGATGCTGATGTAGAGGGTAATAAGAATGCAATTAACGCATGTAGCTCTGAAGATAGAACAAGTAGTGGTTTATATGCCAGTTACCTATTCGGTAAAAATAAAATCCATACTCGTTATGCTATAGACAGTTGTGATATATCAGGTGATGTAGATTCCGTTAAAATCGAATATATACGTTATTTGAGTAAAGCTTTAAGGGCTTGGGTAGCATACGAAGACTTAAGTAACGATGAACAACGCAAACCTACTACTAGCTCCGGCAAAGACATGTCTCAATTACAAGCTGGCGTTAGATTTGATTTTTAAACAAGCAAATCTACACATTACCTATCGATTACTTTCAAAAGTATATCAACATTGAATCGTCGCAGTACCCGTTTTACGAGGTTCTGCGACTCTGGTCAAACAAAGTTTGATGGGCTCTGTATTTTTAATTCAACTTACGAATTTAGGCCCCGCTTTCGCCATAACAAATATACGGCTGGCAGTACCAACAATGTTAATACAATCGCGCTGAACATGCCGCCGACCATAGGGGCGGCGATGCGGCTCATTACTTCACTGCCGGTGCCTGTGCCGTAAAGTACGGGGAGCAAACCGATTATAATAGTGGCGACTGTCATCATCACTGGGCGTACTCGCAGGCCTGCGCCTTCGACTATGGCTTGTTTAAGCTCCGCAAAACTAAGCGTTGTACCTGCTAGCTTGGCTTGAGCACACTTTTCTTGGTAGGCTTGATTTAAGTACACCAGCATAATCACGCCAATTTCCACCGCGACCCCGGCAAGGGCAATAAAGCCCACCCCCACTGCGACTGAGAAGTTAAAGCCCTCTAAGTACATTAACCAGATGCCTCCGATCATCGCCAGCGGTAAGGTTGCTATTATAATTGCCACTTCTACAAAGCTTCTAAAGTTGAGGTACAACAACACAATTATAATCGCTAAGGTCAGTGGTAATACATAGGCGAGCTTTTCTTTGGCGCGCTCCATGTATTCATATTGCCCTGCCCAGGTTATTGAATAACCTGCTGGTAGCACTAGTTTTTCGTCAAGCACTTTGCGCGCATTGTCGACATAACTACCAATATCAATGCCATCAATATCAATAAAGCTCCAGCCGTTTAAGCGGGCATTTTCGCTTTTTATGCCCGGCGGACCATCTTCAATAAATACGTCAGCCACATCGGCAAGAGCAATGCGTTGCCCTGCAGGGGTGACTATTGGCAATAGCATCAGTTCTTCGGGGGAATCCCGGTAGTCTTGCGGATAACGTAAGTTTACCGGGTAACGCTCTTGCCCTTCGACCGTTTCGGTTACATTCATGCCGCCAATGGCAGTGGCGACCACTTGCTGCACATCAGCAATATTTAAACTATAACGGGCAGCTTTTTCACGGTTGATATCGACCTTGATATAACGCCCACCAGCTACTCGCTCAGAGTAAACGGAAGCCGTGCCGGGTACATCTTTAAGTAACACTTCAATCTGCTGGCCAATTTTTTGAATCTCGCTCAAATTTGGTCCCGCAACTTTAATGCCCACAGGGGTTTTAATCCCAGTTGCCAGCATATCAATCCGAGTTTTTATTGGCATCACCCATGCATTAGTCAGGCCTGGAAACTTCACTAAGCCGTCGAGTTCTTTTTTCAACTTGTCTAAGGTCATGCCTTCGCGCCACTGATCTTTTGGCTTGAGCTGAATAAAGGTTTCAATCATGGTCAGTGGCGCAGGATCGGTTGCTGTTTCTGCCCGGCCGACTTTACCAAACACAGTTAACACCTCTGGCACTGTGGCGATGAGCTTATCGGTTTGTTGTAAAATCTCTCGTGCTTTCCCAATCGATAAACCAGGATAAGTCGTCGGCATATACATTAAATCGCCTTCATCCAGCGGTGGAATAAACTCACTGCCAATTTTATTGACCGGATAAAAGCCAATAACAGCGACCACCACAGCCAGTACTAAAGTCATTTTAGGGAACCGCAAAACCGTGTTCAGCAGCGGCTTGTAAGCATTCACTAGCAAGCGGTTTACAGGGTTGTTTTGCTCAGAAATAACTTTGCCGCGTATAAAGTAACCCATTAATACCGGTACTAAAGTTATTGCCAAGCCCGCAGATGCGGCCATGGCATAGGTTTTAGTGTACGCTAACGGAGCAAACATCCGGCCTTCTTGGGCTTCTAAAATAAACACTGGCATAAAGCTCACGGTAATAATCATTAAGCTAAAAAACAGCGCTGGACCGACTTCACTGGCAGCATCGGTGACAACTTGCCAGCGGTTTTCATCGGTTAGTGGCGTTTTTTCCATGTGTTTATGCATGTTTTCGATCATTACAATCGCGCCGTCGGTCATCGCACCAATGGCGATAGCAATACCACCGAGCGACATTATATTGGCGTTTATGCCTTGCCAATACATGATGATAAATGCCGTTAATATTCCCAGCGGTAAAGTGATAATTGCCACCAAGGACGAGCGTACATGGAACAAAAATACGATGCAGATAAGCGCCACTACCACTAGCTCTTCAAATAGTTTGCTGGTGAGGTTATCCACTGCATTTTTGATCAGATTAGAGCGGTCATACACAGGCACAATTTCTACCCCATCGGGTAAGCCTTTGCTAAGTGATTCAAGTTTTGCTTTCACCAGCTCTATGGTTTTTTGTGCGTTTTCGCCATAGCGCATCACCACTACGCCACCAGCTACTTCGCCCTCGCCGTTTAGCTCAGCAATGCCACGGCGCATTTGTGGCCCAAGGCGAATATCGGCTACATCGCGTAATTGCAGCGGTGTGCCGTTGGCATTCACCCCAAGTGGAATTGCCTCTAAATCAGCGACGCTTTTTATATAACCGGTGCTGGTTACCATGTATTCGGCTTCGGCCATTTCCACCACCGAAGCGCCCATTTCTTGGTTACCTTGCTTAATTGCGGTTTGAATTAAACTCAGTGGTATACCATAAGCACGCAGTTTATCTGGCTCTACATTGACTTGATATTGCTTCACCATACCGCCCACTGAGGCCACTTCTGACACCCCTGGTACGGTTTGCAATTCAAACTTTAAAAACCAATCTTGCAAGCTGCGTAACTGGCTAATGTCGTGCTGATTGGTTTTATCCACCAGCGCGTATAAATAAATCCAACCTACACCGGTAGCATCTGGGCCCAGCTCTGCAGTTGCGCTGTCGGGCAAGCGGCTTGCTACTTGACTTAAATACTCTTGCACTCGACTTCTAGCCCAGTAAAGATCGGTGTTTTCATCAAAGATGACATATACGTAGGAATCACCAAAAAATGAAAAACCACGTACTGTTTGCGCCCCGGGTACTGAGAGCATCGCGGTGGTAAGTGGGAAAGTAACCTGATCTTGCACCACCTGTGGCGCTTGCCCTGGGTATGAGGTTTTTACAATCACCTGCACATCGGATAAATCAGGTAAGGCATCAACTGGGGTATTTTTTACCGCAAATAAACCACTGCCAATGAGTATTGCTGTTAGCAATAATACAAAAAAGCGATTGGTAACGGACCAACGAATAACTGCTGCTATCATAAAGCCTCCTAATGTCCGTCATGCGATGACATGGCGCTATTGTCACTAGTTCGCATGCTTGATTCAGTATCGATACGCTGGATCACGAACTCACCATCTTGCACACTAAAAGTAAATGTCAGCTGTTGCTTCGGCTCAAGGCTACTTAAATCAATATGTTCAGCAAACATAAAGTCCATAGTGGCCGGATCTCGGTGCCATTTCTCAATTGCACCACGGCTAATATTGGCAGTGCGCTGGGCTTTATTAATGCTGTTGATAGTACCGGTTACGGTCGCCATATTTTGCGCTTCGCTCATCATATGGGTGGAATCCATAATATGAATGCCGCTAATCATATAACTGCTATCGGCTTTTTTAGTCAACTCAAAATGCAGTGTTTGCCCAGCTTGCAGCGCTTGAAAATCAACGCTATCGGCAACCGTAAAGTCCATTTTCATACTAGGCCAATCGAGCTCTTCAATAGGGTCATGGCTGATATTCACCATACGGCGATCTGCCATTACACTATTAACGACTCCTTTGCCCCACACGCTAGTGGTAGCTTCTGGTGTTTGCATGCGCTTAAAATCAGAGCTTTTGCTGGATTCTGAATCTAACAAGAATTGCGCTGAAGTCACCACTTCATCATCGGCTTTAACGCCCGCTAAAATAACGGCGTTATGGCTATCACTGCGGCCCAGTTCGACTGCCACCGATTTAAAGCGTCCTTCGCCTAAAGCGATAACAACACGGTCTTGGGAACCGGTGCGGATCACCGCTTCTTTAGGTACTATAAGTTGTTGCTCAGCAGCTTTAGCATGGATGCTTACTTGCGCAAACATATTCGGTTTTAGTTGGTGATCTTGATTATTAAAGCGTAAACGCACCCGCAAAGTACGGTTTTTGGCATCCAATGTTGGGTAAATATAATCGACCTTACCGCGCCAGCTTTGTCCGGCAATATAATCTAGAGTCATAGTCACCGGTAAACCGACTTCAATAAGCTGCGCTTGCCGCTCGAATACCTCGGCTTCTACCCAAACTTCATCAAGTTGAGCAATACTCATCATTGAGGTGCCTGGCTTGACATAAAAACCTTCGCGCACATTAAGTTCATCAACCACACCACTTTGGCGAGCATAGAAGGTAATATTTTGCATCACCTTTTTATTAACTTGTAGGCGCTCGACAAAACCATCCGACACATTCAATGCTTTTAAGCGCGCTTTGGCTGCACGAATAAGTACGGTGTTATTACGATCAACAGCCAGTACAAATTCTTCTTGAGCATTTACCAGTTGCGGAGAGTATAAGGTATACAGCGGTTCCCCTTGTTTTACCTGATCGCCAGCGGCTTTAACGTACAGCGTTTCTATCCAGCCTTCTACACGCGGGTGAATATGCACTAACTGATCTTGATTGTATTGTACGTAGCCCACCGTTTTTACTTCACTTTGCAGTGCCTTGAGCTGTACTTTAGCCGTTCTAACCCCTAAATTATTAACAACAGCAGGGGAAATTGTCACTGCACCGGGACCATCTTGATTGTTGTCAGCTACTTCACTATACACAGGTACTAAGTCCATCCCCATTGGTGAAAGCCCTGGTGCATCACGGCGATAATTACTATCCATAGGCGCAACCCAATATAATGGTTTTTTCTCTGCGCTGATCACCTCAGGCTCTGTACTATTACCGAAAAAATACAAGCCACTAGCAGATATTCCTGCACCTATAAGTACTGCGATAAGCAATTTTAAATTAGTGTTCACTGTGCTCTCCTGCTAATTGCTCAACCATCACAGCAGCATCTTTGCTACTAGCGTAATAATTCAGGCGAGCAATAATAATTTGTTGATCAATCTCTATGTTTAACGCATCAATTTTGGCATTCAGTTCGCTAATTCGGGCGCGCATTACTTCTGAAAAGTCACCATCATCACGGGTATAAGCATTTAATGTAGCTTGTGCTTGCTCTGCCATTTGTGGCAATAATTTAGTTTGATAAAGTGCATCACGCTTTGCTAATTGGGGCAACTGACTAAACTCTTTAAAATACATCCCTTTTAGCTTTTGTAATGCAATTAGTTTTTGAGTTTTCACCGCCTCAGCCATAGCTATCGCCGCATTAACTTGTTGGTCTTGGCGGTTATCAGTAAATAGTGGTAAATCAACACTCACACCAACTGAAAACAGATCCGCTCGGGAATCCCCCATTTGCGTATCATCGCGATAACCATAGCCCATATTTACCCCAAACTGCGGTTTATAGCCTTGTTTTGCCACCTCAACTTCTGTTTGTTTAGCCGCTACTGTTTTATCAAGCGCGACAATCGCTGGGTGCGCCATTAATAATGGCATCAACTGTGCAAATTCAAGCTGCGCAAAATCAACTAAAGGCGCTATATCATGACGTTTTGCGCTGACAGGCTGAGTTAACATGTTGATTGGTAACCATTGCGATAAACGCTTTTTCGCGCTTTCGAACTGCTGCTCTAACATCACTAATTTATCTTCAAGACGGGTTAACTCTAGCTGTGCTCGAATAATATCTTGTTGGCGGGTGTTACCTACTGAGCTGGCATAACTCGATTCAGTAATATCAATAAGTTGCGAGAACAATGCTTTATCTTGCTCAATTAACGCAATACTTTGCTGGGCACGATATGCATTGAGCCAAGATTCAATAACAATGGTTTTTACTTGAGCGAGTCTGTCGGCTCGTAGCCAAGGATATTGCTGCGCTGACTGCGCTAACGCATACTGCTTAAGCGCTAAGCTATCGCCACGGCTAAACATTTGGCTCACGCCAACTTTTAATTGGGTCATGCCTTCTTGGTCAAAAGCAAAACCGCCGGTGGGTAAATTCATTAAGCCCACCGTTAATACTGGATCCGGCAGTGTGCCTGCCGCTAAACTTTGTGCTTGTATAGCAGCTTGTTGATATTTGCTGGCGGTTAGCCATGGCTCATTATCAAGTGCATAGCTGAGCGCTTCATCAAGGCTTAATTCATTACTGTGTGCTGGAATTGCAGTTGTTAGCATAAGCGCTAAAAAACTGACTTTAAATACTGCGAAGTGATTCATCACTTACTCCACTAAAATTAAAAGACAACTAAATTTAGGGGGCAGAAAAGGTGATTTAGGTAAATTTTAGACGCACCTATCCTGCAATTAAGCAGGCATAGGGGGGCGATACAGTGAACTGGCTATACGATGTTGATTTTGCGGGATATAAAGTTGTACTTTTTCAGACGTCGTCAGTATAACGGTAACTAACACACTCATGTTTAACATTGAGTGAGTACTGCAGGCGCTCATTGGACAACCACACTCTTGATTAGCGGTTGCGTCATCGTCACAACAATCCATGTTCATCATACCCGCAGACATGTCGTGATGCATATCACTACTATCAGCCATAGTTGCTTGCGGTTGACTCATGTGTGGCATATCACAACTCATAGTTACAGACGCAACCGCTTGACCCACTAAAGTGAGCAATAAAACGACTGTGAATAAACTAATATAAATGCGTTGCAAAAAAGTGCCTTTTATAAATTAGGTTCTAGGTTCTAGGTTCTAGGTTCTAGGTT
>NZ_JACJEZ010000053.1:0-35437 GCF_014164365.1 Pseudoalteromonas sp. SG43-6 | reverse complement strand
GGAGCGTTATCGATTGATGCGAAATCTTTAGCAACACCGCCGTATACTTTTGCAAGTACGTTAGTGATTGCTGCAGTTAGGGTAGTTTTACCGTGGTCAACGTGGCCGATTGTACCTACGTTTACATGCGGTTTTACGCGTTCAAACTTTGCTTTTGCCATCTTAAAAAATTCCTATAAAGAAATTAAAGGTTCAGTCCACTGTGGACCAAACCGAGCTAAAAATTACTTAACAGCGCGAGCTGTAATTATTGTGTCCGCAACATGTTTCGAGGCTTCAGCGTACTTCAAAAACTCCATAGAGTATGAGGCACGGCCTTGTGTTGCAGATCGTAGATCAGTAGCATAACCAAACATTTCAGAAAGCGGAACCTGGGCGTTAATTAATTTAAGTCCACCTAGCGCATCTTCCATGCCTTCGATCATACCGCGGCGACGGTTTAAGTCACCAACTACATCACCCATGTTTGCTTCAGGAGTGAGTACTTCAACCTTCATCATTGGCTCTAATAGTACAGGGTCTGCTTGTAGCGCACCTTGTTTCATTGCCAGTGAACCCGCTATTTTAAATGCCATTTCATTCGAATCTACATCATGGAATGAACCATCATATAAAGTCGCTTTCACACCAAGTAATGGGTAGCCTGCCAGCACACCTTGAGACATTTGCTCTTGGATGCCTTTATCTACCGCAGGGATGTATTCTTTTGGAACTGAGCCACCTACGGTTTCGTTAACGAACTCGTAAATTGGGGCTTCATCATCCGAAATATCCATCGGTTCAAGTTTAAGCCAGACATGACCATATTGACCACGTCCACCTGATTGACGTATGAATTTACCTTCAACTTTAACAGTTGAACGAATAGCTTCACGGTAAGAAACCTGCGGCTTACCAACGTTACATTCAACACTGAATTCACGTTTCATACGGTCGACAATGATATCAAGGTGAAGTTCACCCATACCAGAAATAATAGTCTGGCCTGATTCTTCGTCAGTTTGTACGCGAAAAGACGGATCTTCTGCCGCTAGTTTACCTAGCGCGATACCCATCTTATCTTGGTCAGCGATTGTGCGAGGCTCAACCGCAACAGAGATAACTGGTTCAGGGAATTCCATACGCTCAAGCGTAATAATAGAATTCGGATCACACAGTGTTTCACCTGTTGTTACGTCTTTGAGACCAATAGCCGCCGCAATATCACCTGCGTAGACTTCTTTGATCTCTTCACGTGAGTTTGAATGCATCTGAACGATACGGCCAAGACGCTCACGCTTACATTTTACTGGGTTGTATACCGCGTCACCCTGTTTAACAGTACCAGAGTAAACACGGAAGAAAGTTAAAGTACCAACGAACGGGTCTGTTGCAATTTTAAAAGCAAGTGCAGCAAACGGTGCGTTGTCATTAGCTGGACGTTCTTCCTCAGTACCATCTTCAAGGATACCTTGAATTTGTTTCACTTGTGTTGGTGCAGGCATATATTCAATAACGCCATCAAGCACAGCTTGAACGCCTTTATTTTTAAATGCACTACCACATGTAACTGGGACGATTTCGTTAGCCAATGTACGCTGACGCAAAGCATTTTTAATTTCTGCTTCGCTCAGGTCTTCACCTTCCAAATACTTATCCATTAGTTCTTCAGATGCTTCAGCAGCGCTTTCAACTAAGTTCGAGCGCCATTCTTCAGCTAAATCTTGAAGTTCTGCCGGTATTGCCTCATAGGTGAAAGTCATTCCCTGGTCTTCATCATTCCAGTTAATCATTTTCATTTTTATGAGGTCAATAACACCTTTAAAGTCGTCTTCAGCGCCTACTGGTAGCTGAATTGGAACAGGCGTTGCTCCAAGACGAGATTTCACCTGGCCAACAACCGTTAAGAAGTCAGCGCCAGTGCGATCCATTTTATTTACGAAGATCATTCTCGGAACTTCGTATTTGTTCGCTTGACGCCAAACTGTCTCAGTTTGCGGCTGTACACCAGATGAAGCACAAAGCACAACTACCGCACCATCAAGTACACGTAAAGAACGTTCTACTTCAATAGTGAAATCCACGTGCCCTGGAGTATCAATGATATTGATACGATGAGCGTCAAATTGCGCGTCCATCCCTTTCCAGAAACACGTTGTTGCAGCAGAAGTGATTGTGATACCACGCTCTTGTTCCTGCTCCATCCAGTCCATAGTTGCGGCGCCATCATGTACTTCACCGATCTTATGAGAAAGACCTGTGTAGAACAGAACACGTTCTGTTGTGGTGGTTTTGCCTGCATCTACGTGAGCAACAATACCGATATTGCGATAGCGCTCAAGTGGAGTTGTACGTGCCATAAAATCCTCTTAAAGGTTAAGGACAGATTACCAACGGTAATGTGCGAATGCTTTATTCGCTTCAGCCATACGGTGAACGTCTTCACGTTTCTTAACCGCAGTGCCTTTGTTGTCAGCAGCGTCAACAAGTTCTTGAGCTAAACGTAAGCCCATAGATTTCTCGCCACGCTTACGTGCAGCGTCTACTAACCAACGCATACCTAATGCGTTGCGACGTACTGGACGTACTTCTACTGGTACTTGATACGTTGAACCACCAACACGGCGAGATTTAACCTCAACCTGTGGACGGATGTTTTCAAGTGCAGTTTCAAAGATTTCAAGGTGCGATTTGCCTGATTTCTCAGCAGCCACATCTAGCGCACCGTAAACGATTTTTTCAGCAGTAGATTTCTTGCCGTCTAACATTACGATGTTAACGAATTTTGCAAGAAGTTCCGATCCGAACTTAGGATCTGGAAGAATTTTACGTTGACCTATTACGCGTCTTCTAGGCATTTTGTATCTCCGGTTTATTCAGGTTTGCTCTTTCGAGTCAATCACCCAAAACAATAATTAAAAATATTTAGTGCTTGGCCTTACTAACGGAATACAATTAGCCTTTAGGGCGTTTTGCACCGTATTTAGAACGAGCTTGACGACGGTCGCTAACGCCTGCACAGTCAAGTGCACCACGAACAGTGTGAAAACGCACACCTGGTAAATCTTTAACACGACCACCACGGATTAGGATTACACTATGCTCTTGAAGGTTATGACCTTCACCACCAATGTATGAAGTTACTTCGAAACCGTTAGTTAAACGTACACGAGCTACTTTACGTAACGCCGAGTTTGGTTTCTTAGGTGTAGTTGTATATACGCGAGTACATACACCGCGCTTTTGCGGACACGCTTTAAGCGCAGCTGAGTTACTTTTCGTAACCTTGCTACGACGTGGCTTACGCACTAGCTGGTTAATAGTTGCCATTTAAATAGCTCCTGAAATTAAAATTACTACTGAAAAAAATAAAAAAATCCGCCCTTTATTTACAAGCTCGTACCAAACGTGCAGGTAAATGGGTGGCGGAATTTTAATGAGCAAAGATTGAGCTGTCAACCTAAACCGTTAGCAAGGCAGTAGATAACTGCCTTGCAAAAACCTAATCTATTGATTAAGTTAGATTTATTGATTTCCAGATAAATCCGCGTTTAAAGCATCAGTTAGCGCTTGAGTTGCCTCTTCTGCACTTACTGTTTGCTCTTCAACTACAACTTTGCTCTGCTTACGACGAGCCATACGTTCTTGATGATACGCAAAACCGGTACCGGCTGGGATCAAACGACCCACAATTACGTTTTCTTTCAGACCGCGAAGTTCATCGCTCTTACCATTTACAGCGGCTTCAGTTAGGACACGAGTTGTCTCCTGGAACGAGGCTGCCGAGATGAAAGATTCTGTGGCTAGTGATGCTTTAGTGATACCCATTAATTGGATTTCATATTTAGCAGGTAACTTGCCTTGAGCTTCTAAGTCGCGGTTTGCGATATTAACGCGTGCCACTTCAATTTGCTCACCGGCTAAGAATTCACTATGGCCGCCGTCAAGGATCGTACACTTACGGATCATTTGACGGATAATTGTTTCAATGTGCTTGTCATTGATCTTAACGCCTTGCAAACGGTAAACCTCTTGCACTTCGTTAACGATATAGTTAGCAACATGAGTCACACCACGTAGGCGTAAGATGTCATGTGGTGATTCAGGACCATCGGCGATAACTTCACCTTTAGACACTTGCTCACCCTCAAACACGTTAAGTTGACGCCACTTAGGGATCATTTCTTCGTAATGATCGCCTTCAGCTGGAGTAATAACTAAACGCTTCTTACCTTTAGTCTCTTTACCGAAGCTAATCGTACCGGTGATCTCAGCTAA
This sequence comes from Pseudoalteromonas sp. SG43-6, assembly GCF_014164365.1. Classification (NCBI taxonomy): domain Bacteria; kingdom Pseudomonadati; phylum Pseudomonadota; class Gammaproteobacteria; order Alteromonadales; family Pseudoalteromonadaceae; genus Pseudoalteromonas; species Pseudoalteromonas sp. SG43-6. The sequence goes on along the minus strand of NZ_JACJEZ010000053.1, from coordinate 31,180 downwards.
GATAGCTGGCTCTTTCGGTTTACGCGCTTCAAATAAGTCGGCTACGCGTGGTAGACCACCCGTGATATCACGAGTTTTCGAACCTTCCTGCGGAATACGTGCTAACACGTCACCTGGGTTTGCCGTTACACCGTCTGTTACTTCAATCGTAGTGTATGAAGGAAGACGAGTTTCTTGCAGACCGCGCTCTTCACTTTCGATGATAAGCTTCGGCTCTTTCGCATTTATCTTAGCAAGATCTTTAACAACTACACGGGTTAAACCAGTTAGTTCATCAGTCTGTGCTTCAGTGTTTGAGTCATCGATATCGCTGAACGATACTTTTGACTTATGCTCAAGAACGATTGGGTGACTATGCGGGTCCCAAGTAGCAACGATGTCGTTACCTTGAACTTCCGTATTGTCTTGTACTGTTAATACCGCACCGTAAGGTACTTTATAACGCTCTTTCTCACGACCATGGCTATCGATGATAGTGATTTCAGTAGAACGAGAGGTAATAACAATCTTACCGTCAGTGTTTAATACATATTTTGCGTTATGAAGCTTCAATGTACCGTTAGTTTTAACTTGTACATTGTTTTCAGCAGATGCTCTTGATGCTGCACCACCGATGTGGAAAGTACGCATCGTAAGCTGTGTACCCGGCTCACCGATTGATTGTGCCGCGATAACACCTACTGATTCACCCGCGTTGATGATATGACCACGTGCAAGGTCACGACCGTAACACTTAGCACATACACCAAAGTCGTTATCACAGGTGATAACTGAACGTACGCGAACCTCATCTACTGAGTGCTCTTCTAAAAGATCACACAGTTTTTCGTCAAGCATGATATTACGCTCTACAAGTACTGTATTAGTACCAGGGATCACAATATCTTCAGCAACAACACGACCAAGTACACGTTCGCGAAGTGCTTCTACAACGTCACCACCTTCAATAAGCGGTTTCATTGTTAAGCCATCTTCTGTGCCACAATCGTCTTCGTTGATTACCAAATCTTGTGCAACGTCTACTAGACGACGCGTTAGGTAACCCGAGTTCGCTGTTTTCAGTGCTGTATCGGCAAGACCTTTACGCGCACCGTGCGTTGAGATGAAGTACTGAAGTACGTTTAGACCTTCACGGAAGTTAGCGGTGATTGGCGTCTCGATGATTGAACCATCTGGACGTGCCATTAGACCACGCATACCTGCTAGCTGACGGATCTGAGCGGCACTACCACGAGCACCAGAGTCGGCCATCATAAACACTGAGTTAAATGACGGTTGCTCTTCTTCTTCACCTTGGGCATTGATAACCGTGTCTTTTGACAAGTTGGCCATCATTTCACGTGATAAGTTTTCATTTACACGTGACCAGATATCGATAACTTTATTGTACTTTTCACCAGCCGTTACAAGACCTGATTGGAATTGTTGGTTGATTTCAGTTACTTCAGCTTCAGCTGCTTCGATAATTGATGCTTTAATCGGTGGGATAACTAAGTCATCGATACCGATTGAAACACCTGACTTCATTGCGTAGTGGAAACCGGTATACATAACTTGGTCAGCAAAGATAACTGTATCTTTAAGACCAAGACGACGGTAACACTCGTTTAATAAGCCAGAAATTTGTTTCTTACCTAGGGCCTGATTGATTGACGAAAACGGCATGCCTTTTGGTAAAATAAGAGACAAAATTGCACGACCAACAGTTGTATCGATAACAGTTACAGTGTCTTCTACTACACCATTTTCGTTTTTAACTGATTCGCTAATACGTACTTTCACGCGAGCGTGAAGGTCTGCATTACCGCTGCGGTATGCTTTTTCTGCTTCTTTTGGATCTTTTAAGATCGCGCCTTCGCCTTTCGCGTTGATGCGGTCACGGGTCATATAATATAGACCCAATACAACGTCCTGTGATGGAACGATGATTGGCTCACCATTCGCAGGAGATAGGATGTTGTTTGTTGACATCATCAATGCACGAGCTTCAAGCTGCGCTTCAATCGTTAGCGGTACGTGTACCGCCATTTGGTCACCATCGAAGTCGGCGTTGTAGGCCGCACATACTAATGGATGCAAATGGATTGCTTTACCTTCAATAAGCACAGGTTCAAACGCTTGGATACCCAAACGGTGAAGTGTTGGTGCACGGTTAAGTAATACTGGATGTTCACGAATTACTTCGTCTAATACATCCCATACTTCCGGAACTTCACGCTCTACCATTTTCTTAGCAGCTTTGATTGTCGTAGCCATGCCGCGACGCTCTAATTTGCCATAGATAAATGGTTTGAATAGCTCAAGTGCCATCTTCTTAGGAAGACCACATTGGTGAAGCTTAAGTGTAGGACCAACCGTGATTACAGAACGGCCTGAATAATCTACACGCTTACCAAGTAAGTTCTGACGGAAACGACCTTGCTTACCCTTGATCATATCAGCAAGAGATTTAAGCGGACGCTTGTTAGAACCTGTAATTGCACGACCACGACGACCGTTATCAAGTAGCGCATCAACCGCTTCTTGTAACATACGTTTTTCGTTGCGTACGATAATATCCGGTGCAGCTAAATCTAGTAGACGTTTAAGACGGTTATTACGGTTAATAACACGACGGTAAAGGTCATTTAGATCAGAAGTCGCAAAACGGCCACCATCAAGTGGTACTAATGGACGTAGATCAGGTGGCAATACTGGAAGTACTGTCATGATCATCCACTCAGGGTTATTACCTGACTGGTGGAACGATTCCATTAATTTAAGACGTTTAGTGATCTTCTTACGCTTAGTTTCAGAGTTAATTGTTGGTAACTCTTCACGCATTTCAGCAATTAATTGCGCAAGATCGAGTTCACGAAGCAAGTCTAATACTGCTTCAGCACCCATCTTCGCTTCAAACTCATCACCGTGCTCTTCTAGTGCATCTAGGTATTCTTCTTCACCTAATAGCTGACTACGCTCAAGCGTCGTCATGCCAGGCTCAGTTACTACGAATGATTCGAAGTAAAGAACACGTTCAATATCACGAAGCGTCATATCAAGCATTAAGCCGATACGTGACGGTAATGATTTTAAAAACCATATATGTGCAACTGGGCTCGCAAGGTCGATGTGACCCATACGATCGCGACGCACTTTAGTGAGTGTTACTTCAACGCCACACTTTTCACAGATCACACCACGGTGTTTAAGACGCTTATATTTACCACATAAGCATTCATAATCTTTCACTGGACCGAAAATACGGGCACAGAATAAGCCATCGCGCTCAGGCTTGAAAGTACGGTAGTTAATAGTCTCAGGTTTCTTTACTTCACCGTATGACCATGAACGAACCATGTCTGGTGAAGCAAGACCAATGCGAATTGCATCGAATTCTTCGGTCTTATTTTGTTGCTTCAGAAACTTAAGTAAGTCTTTCACCTTAGCTCTCCTGTCGGAGTTAATCTTGAGGACGGATGATTTCGTCCCTACATTCTATTCGGCCGTAACAGATGCTGCAGGCTAGCTGCAGCATCTAATTGGCTTAATTTTCTTCCAACTCGATGTTGATACCCAGTGAGCGGATTTCTTTCAACAATACGTTGAACGATTCTGGCATACCTGGTTCCATTTTATGGTTACCATCAACGATGTTTTTATACATCTTAGTACGACCGTTCACGTCATCCGATTTCACTGTTAACATTTCTTGTAACGTGTAAGCGGCACCGTATGCTTCTAGTGCCCATACTTCCATCTCACCGAAACGCTGGCCACCGAACTGTGCTTTACCACCCAGCGGCTGCTGAGTAACAAGGCTATAAGAACCAGTAGAACGCGCATGCATTTTGTCATCAACTAAGTGATTCAGTTTCAGCATGTACATGTAACCAACAGTTACTTGACGTTCAAACTGATCGCCAGTACGGCCATCATAAAGTGTAACCTGACCACTACGAGGGTAGCCAGCTAGCTCAAGCATGTCTTTGATTTCGCTTTCTTTCGCGCCATCAAATGCAGGAGTAGCGATTGGTAAACCACCTTTTAAGTTTTCAGCCAAACGACGAATTTCGTCATCTGTGAAGCTAGCAATGTCTACGAACTGACGAGATTCACCAATTTCGTATGCTTGCTTGATGAAGTCACGTAGCTCATGAAGCTCACGTTGTTCTTTCATCATTTCTTCAATACGCTCACCAATACCACGAGCAGCTAGACCCATATGTGTTTCAAGGATCTGACCGATGTTCATACGTGATGGTACACCCAGCGGGTTAAGTACGATATCAACAGTACGACCTTTATCATCGTATGGCATATCTTCTACTGGTACGATAGTCGAGATAACACCTTTGTTACCGTGACGACCCGCCATTTTATCACCTGGTTGGATACGACGTTTAACAGCTAGGTATACTTTAACAATCTTAAGTACGCCTGGTGCTAAGTCATCACCTTGGGTAATTTTACGACGTTTGTTTTCAAACTTTTTATCGTATTCAGCTTTTAGCTCATCGTACTGGGCTGCTAGTTGCTCAAGTTCAGCTTGCTTATCTTCTTCAGCAAGGCTTTGAGTTAGTAGCTTCTCAGCATTCAATGACGCTAATCTATCTTCATCTTGACCGGCTGCGATAAGTAACTTACGAGCACGATCTAACACGCCTGCTTCAAGAATACGGAATTCTTCGTTAAAGTCTTTTTTCGCGTCACGAAGTTGCATTTCTTCAACTTCTAGCGCGCGCTTGTCTTTTTCAACACCATCACGGGTGAAGACTTGCACGTCAATTACAGTACCTGTTACAGAGTTTGGTACACGTAATGAGCTGTCTTTAACGTCAGACGCTTTCTCACCAAAGATAGCTCGTAGTAGCTTCTCTTCAGGAGTTAATTGCGTTTCGCCTTTCGGAGTCACTTTACCTACTAGGATATCGCCGCCTTTAACTTCAGCACCGATATAAACAACACCTGATTCATCAAGCTTGCCTAGTGCAGATTCACCCACATTCGGGATATCTGCAGTGATCTCTTCAGGACCTAACTTAGTATCACGGGCAACACACTGTAGTTCTTGAATATGGATAGTCGTTAGACGATCTTCTTCAACTACGCGCTCTGATAGTAAGATTGAATCCTCGAAGTTATAACCGTTCCATGGCATGAATGCCACGCGCAAGTTTTGACCAAGGGCTAAGTCACCTAAGTCAGTCGAAGGACCATCTGCTAACACGTCACCACGAGTAACCGGTTCGCCAACCATACAAGTTGGTTTTTGGTTAATACATGTGTTTTGGTTAGAACGTGTGTATTTGGTTAAGTTGTAGATGTCGATGCCCGCTTCACCAGGGATGCGTTCTTCTTCATGTACATTAACAACGATGCGACTTGCGTCAGCATACATTACTTCACCACCACGTTTAGCAACAATCGTTACACCAGAATCTTTCGCTAGTGTTAACTCAATACCAGTACCTACTAACGGTTTGTCCGCTTTCAATGTTGGTACTGCTTGACGTTGCATGTTTGAACCCATCAATGCACGGTTAGCATCATCGTGTTCTAGGAACGGGATAAGTGCTGCCGCTACAGAGATCACCTGTTGTGGTGATACATCCATATATTGCTGGTCCATGCGACCCATAAAGGTAGATTCACCTTTGTGACGACATGGGATTAATTCATCAACAAACTCATTGGTTTCAGTTAAGTTTGAGTTCGCCTGTGCGATAACAAACTGACCTTCTTCAATGGCTGATAAGTAATCAACTTCATCAGTTACTACACCGTCTACCACTTTGCGGTAAGGTGTTTCTAAGAAACCATAGTCATTGGTACGTGCGTACGTAGACAATGAGTTAATTAGACCGATGTTTGGACCCTCAGGAGTCTCGATTGGACATACGCGACCATAGTGAGTTACGTGAACGTCACGTACTTCAAAGCCAGCGCGTTCACGTGTAAGACCGCCCGGCCCTAATGCAGAAATACGACGTTTGTGCGTCACTTCTGATAGCGGGTTATTTTGGTCCATGAACTGTGATAACTGAGACGAACCAAAGAACTCTTTAACTGCTGCCGAAATAGGCTTAGCGTTAATAAGATCTTGTGGCATGATCGCATCTAGGTCACCTAAGCTTAAACGCTCACGTACCGCACGCTCTACACGTACTAAACCTACACGGAACTGATTCTCAGCCATTTCGCCAACACTACGAATACGACGGTTGCCTAAGTGGTCGATATCATCAACATCGCCTTGACCGTTACGAATAGAAATTAATACTTTCATAACAGACACGATGTCTTCTTTGCTTAATGTGCCTGGGCCTGTGTCAGTGTCATAACCAACACGGCTATTGAACTTCATACGACCTACAGTAGATAAGTCATAACGTTCTTCAGAGAAGAACAAGTTCTCAAATAAGGCTTCAGCCGCGTCTTTCGTCGGTGGCTCGCCTGGGCGCATCATGCGATAAATTTCTACTAGTGCTTCTAAGCGGTTAGTGCTTGAATCAATACGTAAAGTATCAGAAATATATGCACCGCTGTCCACTTCATTGATATATAGAGTATCAATTTTAGTGTGACCTGCTTTAACCAATTCAGCCATTAACTCTAAAGTTAATTCATCATTCGCGTTTGCAATCACTTCACCCGTTGACTCATCAACGTAGTTTCTAGCAATTACACGGCCAATGATATACTCATGGGGTACTTCTAAATGGCTAATGCCTTTTTTCTCAATGCTCTTGATATGACGCGCTGTTACACGACGGCCAGACTCAACGAACACTTCACCGTCTTCACTTTTTATATCAAAGGCAGCGGTTTCACCACGTAAACGTGATGGCACAAGTTCCATAAGAACTTTACCGTCAGTTACTTCAAACGCAGTGGTTTCGAAGAAGATGTTTAAGATCTCTTCTGTCGTGTACTCAAGTGCACGCAACATGATTGACGCCGGTAATTTACGACGACGGTCAATACGTACATATAAGTTATCTTTTGCATCAAACTCAAAATCTAACCATGAACCACGGTATGGGATAACACGTGCGTTATAAAGCACTTTACCTGATGAGTGAGTTTTACCGCGGTCGTTATCAAAGAATACACCAGGGCTACGGTGTAGCTGAGAAACGATAACACGCTCTGTACCATTGATTACAAAAGTACCGGTATCGGTCATGAGCGGAATTTCGCCCATGTAAACTTCTTGCTCTTTAATGTCTTTAACTGTGCCTGGCGCTTCTTTATCCATCACCACAAGGCGTAGTTTTACGCGAAGTGGAGCAGAATAAGTCACACCGCGAATTTGACATTCTTTTACATCGAAAACTGGCTCACCAATACGATAACTTACGTATTGAAGCTCAGAATTTCCCGAGTAGCTTTTGATTGGGAACACAGAACGGAAGGCAGCTTCCAAACCATGATCGCCATCAGCGTCCGGCACTAAGAATTTTTTAAACGATTCTAACTGCGTTGACAGTAAGAAAGGTATATCCAAAACTTGTGGACGTTTACCAAAATCCTTACGGATACGTTTCTTTTCAGAATAAGAGTAAGCCATGGGGTTCCTCAGCTTGCTGATCTTTGACCCGACCTGTTCTTGTAAGAACAGACTTAACTGGCATCTAAGCCAAGATTGTACAACATTTAATTGTTGTTCCAATTAACTCCCACTTTAACACTAGCAAACTATAAAGCGTTGAAAGTAAAGAGAAAATTAGATTTTATTTGAGCTATAGGAATACATCGCTCTATAGCGCAAAAAGGCCGGTGATTAAATAATCACCAGCCCTTGCCTGATTTCTCAGACAGCGAACTTAGCAAAAGCTAAATTACTTAACCTCAACTTCAGCACCAGCTTCAGTAAGGTCTTTAGCAAGAGCTTCAGCTTCTTCTTTAGATACACCTTCTTTAACAGGTGTAGGAGCAGCTTCAACAAGAGCTTTCGCTTCTTTAAGGCCTAGGCCAGTTGCGCTACGAACAGCTTTGATTGCCGCAACTTTATTAGCGCCAGCGCCAGTAAGGATTACGTCAAATTCTGTTTTCTCTTCAGCAGCTTCAGCAGCAGGACCTGCTACCATAGCAGCTGCAGCAGTTACGCCGAATTTTTCTTCCATTGCTTCAACAAGAGCAACAACGTCCATTACTGACATTTCAGCAATTGCGTCAAGGATTTGGTCTTTAGTTACAGACATTACAAATTTCCTAATAATTAACGGACTCTAGGTCCAAAAAAATTTTACACCGAAAGATTGATTAAACAGCTTAAAATTAAGCAGCTTGCTCTTCTTTCTGTACACGTACTGCTTCAATTGTTTTACACAATTTGCCAGCAGACGCTTCTTTCATAGCGCTCATTAAGCGTGCAACAGCTTCGTCGTATGTAGGTAATGTAGCAAGCATTGCTGCATCAACAACATTTCCTTCAAAAGCGGCCGTTTTAAGCTCAAATTTCTCGTTCTTCTTTGCAAAAGCAGAAAAGATACGCGCAGCAGCACCTGGGTGCTCTGATGAGAAAGCGATTAAGCTTGGACCAACAAATGAATCAGAAAGGCACTCAAACTGTGTTCCTTCAAGAGCACGTTTTGCTAAAGTGTTACGGACAACTTTCATCCAAACACCATTTGCACGAGCTTCTTTACGAAGGGCAGTGATTGCGCCAACTGTTACACCACGAGAATCTGCAACAACTGCAGATAGAGCACCATTGGCTGCTTCGTTGACTTCAGCAACAATTGCTTTTTTGCCTTGAAGATTTAAAGCCATGGGTGTTACTCCTGGTTTAATGGGTTACCGTACATCGGCTTCCCTGTTCTACTCTTCCCTACCAAACAAGATAGAGATGCTTTTTACGGCGAGAGCCAGAAGATTAGGAAAAATCTATCTGGGGATTCACACCGTCTACGTAGGTGAATATTAAGGCCGAAGCCACCTACGGTCTTGGACGGAAGCCCAATTTATCGTTTTGCCCGAAGGCGCACCGAAATTATGGACTTCAACCCGAATTCTTTACTTGTTGAGAAAACAAAATTTCTCAACAAAATGGCGCAAAATTATAGTATAAATTTCACGCCATGTAAACACTCAATTAAACAACAGTTGTTGTTAAAGTGCTTTGGTCAACAGAAACACCTGCGCCCATTGTTGTAGAGATGGTTACTTTCTTAACGTAAACACCTTTTGCTTGTGAAGGCTTAGCCTTCTTAAGCGCAACAATTAGCGACTCAAGGTTTTGTTGAAGTTGCTCAACTGTGAAATCAACCTTACCAATAGTAGTATGGATGATACCATTTTTGTCATTGCGGTAACGCACTTGACCAGCTTTAGCATTTTTAACTGCTTCTGCAACGTTAGGTGTTACAGTACCAGTTTTAGGGTTTGGCATTAGACCACGTGGGCCTAAGATTTGACCTAGTTGACCAACAACACGCATAGCGTCTGGTGATGCAACAACAACGTCAAAGTTCATCTCGCCTTTCTTAACTAGCTCAGCAAGATCTTCCATACCTACTAGTTCAGCACCAGCTTCTTTCGCAGCTTCTGCGTTAGCGCCTTGTGTGAACACTGCAACGCGAACGTCACGACCAGTACCGTTAGGTAGTACAGTTGCACCACGAACGTTTTGGTCAGATTTACGAGCATCGATACCAAGGTTAACAGCAACGTCAACACTTTCTACGAATTTAGCTGTCGCTAACTCTTTTAAAAGAGCAACTGCTTCGGTGATTTCGTAATCTTTAGTCGCTTCCACTTTTTCGCGGATAGTACGCATACGTTTAGTTAATTTAGCCATTATCTTAGTCCTCTACGTTCAAGCCCATCGCACGCGCAGAACCTGCGATAGTGCGAACCGCAGCTTCTAAATCAGAAGCTGTAAGGTCAGGTTTCTTTGTCTCAACGATTTCTTCAAGTTGAGCACGAGTTACTGTGCCTACTTTTTCAGTGTTAGGACGGCCTGAACCAGATTTGATACCTGCAGCTTTCTTAAGTAAGTAAGCAGCCGGTGGCGTTTTCATGTCGAACGTAAATGAACGGTCGCCGTAAACAGAGATCACTACAGGAACTGGAGCGCCTTTTTCGATAGATTCTGTACGTGCGTTGAACGCTTTACAGAATTCCATGATGTTTACACCGTGTTGACCTAGTGCTGGACCTACTGGAGGACTAGGGTTAGCCATACCAGCAGCAACTTGTAGCTTGATTAGAGCTTCAACTTTCTTAGCCATTATAAATACCTCATTAGGTGGGTCTTAGCCTTGTGCGCGCGAGGACGCGTACTCTAGCGGCTTCCCAGTTTAAAAATTGGTTTCTCACTTTTCTGTATACAAACCAAGAAATGCTTACTTTGAATACAAAAAGGCCGCTGATTATAAGTTAATCAGCGGCCTTTTTCAAGCTTTATACCAAACAATATATTTTTTGGTATAAATCAGTTAATTTGTTTATCTATCTTGCTCAACTTGACCAAATTCAAGTTCAACAGGAGTAGAACGACCAAAGATAAGTACCGATACTTTTACGCGGCTCTTTTCATAGTCAACAGCTTCAACCACACCACTGAAATCAGCAAATGGGCCGTCAACAACACGTACCACTTCACCTGGTTCAAATAACGTTGCAGGCTTAGGCGCTTCAGCGTTTTCTTGTAAGCGGTTAAGAATGCGATCAGCTTCTTTAGCGCTAATTGGTGCTGGACGATCAGACGTACCACCGATAAAGCCCATAACACGCGCGGTGCTATTTACTAAGTGCCAGCTTTTATCGTTCATATCCATTTGGATAAGTACATAACCTGGGAAGAACTTGCGCTCAGATTTACGCTTTTGACCAGCGCGCATCTCAACCACTTCTTCAGTAGGTACTAATACTTCACCAAAGCTATCTTCCAAACCTTCGATCTTGATATGCTCAAGAATAGTTTGTGCAACACGCTTCTCATAACCTGAGAAAGCCTGTACTACGTACCAACGTAGTTTCTTTTCGTTGTTCTCATCCGACATGGGATCAGATCTCCAATCCAGTTAAAAAGCCTACTGCGCGGAATAAAATGCCATCTAATCCCCAAAGGATAAGTGCCATAATCGCAGTTGCAACCATTACAATAAATGTCGTATGGGTAGTTTCTTGGCGCGTAGGCCACACTACTTTACGTACTTCGATGCGTGCTTCTTTTGCAAAAGCAAGGAAGGTACGCCCTTTTTCAGTTTGTGATGCAATCCCCAAACCAGCGGCAACAGCAACCACAACACCAATAGCACGTAATAACACAGACTGATCTGCGTACATATAGTTACCAACTACTGCGCCTGCAAGTAGCGCAATTGCCACAAGCCACTTTACTGAATCCATCGCACTTGATGGAGTTTCTACATTCGTGCTCATAATATTATTACCTTAACTACAGACACAACAACCCTACACTATGGCAGGGTTAATCCATTAAAATCCAAACTTAAAAACAGACTTATTTAAACCGATTTTTAACCTCAGACTTTACCCACAAACAGGATAAAATGGCAGGGGCGGAGAGACTCGAACTCCCAACCATCGGTTTTGGAGACCGCTGTTCTACCAATTGGAACTACGCCCCTGCAAAGTGGATGCCTATTATACTTACGCAATTCATTAACACAAGTGTAAAAGATGCCCATAAGTCAAAATCTCATCACTAGATTGAAAAATCCATCTTAACATTGATTAAAAAGCAGTTTATGATTGTTTCAATTCAAGGGATATTACTACGCACGAGGAAGCACGTGCTAACAATAAAAACAACTATCTATACGGCCATTATTGGTTTTTTATGGCTATTTCATAACAGCGCGCTGGCACTGTCTTTACATTTAGACTCCTTCTCTAATGAACAGGGGTTAACGCAAAACTCTGTCACTTGCAGCATAACTGATCGCCGTGGTTTTCATTGGTTCGCCACCCAAGGTGGGCTCAACCGTTTTGATGGTTATGAATTTAAACGCTTTAAGTCTCATCCAACCCAGCCAAGTCTATCGAGTAATTGGATCACCGACTGTGTTACCACTGACAATAATCTGCTGTGGTTTTCTACAGCTACACAAGGGCTAAACGCCCTAAATACAGAAACCGGTATATTCACTCATTTTAACCGTAACAGTCCATTAGCGATTAAAGATAACCGCATTTGGTCAATGCTTACTGATCAACACAATAATTTATGGTTAGGCCATGAAGATGGTAACTTAACTCGCCTAAATGTAGCCGAGCATGAAACTGCCTACTTTACCTACTCGCCAAACACCCAAGGTAGTATTATTTTTCAGGATATGGTGATTGATGCTAAGCAAAATTTATGGCTGGCCAGTAATGAAGGATTAATAAAATTTGATACAAAAACAGCTAAATTTAGCCACTTTTCAGCAAGTAAAAAGCAACTATGGCGCCTAAAACTCACGCCACAAGGGCAGCTACTGATTGCCAGTAAAACAGGGCTTAGTGTCTTTGATTTAGAAAGTGAACAGTTTAATGATATAAAACAACTAGATGGTATATGGATAAGCGATATTTTAATCGATAATAACGAGCATCTTTGGCTTAGCAGCTACGGCCAAGGCTTATATTATAATCCCAACTATCAAACAACTCTGACAAGCTTTAGCCAATTTAAACACCTTCCACAGCAACGTCATGGGCTTGTTAATGATTACTTACTGTCTTTGTATCAAGACCAGCAAGGTATTCTGTGGATAGGCACTGATGGTTATGGGTTACAACGCTACGATATGCGCCAAAATCAATTTAATCATCAACAACACAGCGATGGCCCTAACAGTATTAGCCATGATTTTATCCGGGCCTTACTTAAAGATTCGCAAGGGCAATTATGGGTCGGTACCCGCAACGGGTTAAATAGACAAACAAAAGACGGCTTTGTGCGCTATCACGTCGATACCAGCAACCTTACCAACAACAATATATTCAGCCTTCATGAAGATAGCCAGCAGCGTATTTGGATTGGCACCTATGGTGGCGGTTTATTGCGTTATAACCGCGAAAGCGATGACTTTACATCATTCACAGTGCAAAGCCACCAGCTCAGCAGCAATAACATTTATGCGATCACCAGCGATCGGAACGGCAACTTATGGTTGGGAAGCAATCAAGGTTTAAGTCTGTTTAACCCAGATAACTTGACCGTTGAGCATTTTAAGCACTCGGAACAACACAATAGTATATCGAACAACACCGTATTTAGCCTCGTTTACGATAACGTTGCTAATGCAATTTGGGCTGGTACTCGAGTCGGCTTAAATAAACTCACCCTCAACAACAATGAATTTAGCCATTATCAAGCCGATCAAACAAACCTAAATAGCTTAAGTCATAACATGGTTACCGCCCTTCATCTGCAAGATGACAATACACTGTGGGTGGGTACTTTTGGAGGCTTAAATAAACTGAATAAAACAACGGCAGAGATAACCCGAATCACCGAGCATGATGGCCTGCTAAACGATAATATTTTTGCCATTAAACAGGATGCCAAAGGTTACCTGTGGTTGGCAAGCAACCAAGGTTTAACACGTTATCAGCCCAGCTCTGAAAATATGCAGCATTTTTTACCCCGTGATGGCGTGCAACATAATTCATTTATTCTCGGCGCGGCTTATCAAGCGCAGAACGGTGAACTATTTTTTGGCGGGATCAACGGCTTTAATCAATTTGATCCGCTTAAGCTACAGCTGGCAGCTACAACTCCAGAGCCTGTGTTAACCGAATTACTAATTAACAATCAAGCGATAGCCACTGCCCCATACACTAAGCACGAGACTCAAGCCGCGAAATTTATTAGCTATATACAAACACTCTCCTTTAACAAAGGTGTCGGCGTGATCGGCTTTAAGTTCTCAGCATTACATAGCCCGTCGGCACCTCAACAATATCAATATGGATACAAACTCGCTGGTTTTGATAAGCAATTTCTATATACCAACGCACAACAACGACAAATAAACTACCCGCAACTGCCCGCAGGCGACTATCAGCTGCAACTAAAAGTAAAAGATCAGTATGGCCAGTGGAGTAATGCTAAAGCTATGCTCGATTTCACGGTGGTGCCGCCGTGGTGGCAAAGTCGCCTTGCCTATGCCGGTTATGTTCTTCTCACGGGGGTTATTATTTGGCTTATTGCGGCCTCGCTATACCGCGCTAAGCTGGCCGAACAAACAAGTAAACAAGCCCGTGAGCTGAATCGCTTAAAAAGTCAATTTTTAGATAATATTAGCCATGAATTAAAAACGCCTCTGAGTTTAATACTCGCGCCACTTGAAAGCTTGCAGCTAAACCATAAAGATCAAGCTAGCCAAAAACAATTATCGATGATCAAACGCAATAGCCTACGTTTGCTGACCTTAATAAATCAACTATTACAGCTAAGCCAACGCCCCAGCTGCGCTATACATTACGTTTCGCCCTATCCTTTAGCACCATTTATAAAGCAGCTGGTTGCTGACTTCACGGTGCTGTTTGAACAAAAAGGTATTCACGTAACAATGACAGATCTCAGCCAAGGCTCTTGCTGCATAGCCCTTGAGCCAGAACATGCAACGTCAATTATTACCAACTTAGTTAGTAATGCCCTCAAATATACCCACTCAGGCGGTCAAGTTGAGATTAGCTTATCAGTGCATAATAACATGGCTCATATCGCGATTGTTGACACCGGTATTGGCATCGAAAAACACCAACAAGGCATTATTTTTGAACGCTTTACGCGTGTTGCAGCACAAAATCAAAACGGCAGTGGAATTGGCCTTGCTTTAGTTAAACAATTGCTAGAGCAATACGGCGGGCAGATTTCACTAACAAGTGAAGTAGGTAAAGGCAGTTGTTTTACTGTATCTCTGCCTTTGACTGAAGCAGAGCATGGCGCAACTTCGCTAGCAGCATCAGTAAATGAAGCAACCCGCCCCAGCAATTCGCAAAAGCTACTGATTGTTGAAGATAACGACGAAATGCGCGAACTACTGCTGACTTTGTTTGCTACTGAGTACCACTGCTTAAGTGCTATTAACGGCGAACAAGGCTTAGCCATCTGCCAAACAGAAATGCCAGATCTAGTGATCAGCGATGTGATGATGCCTTGCATGGACGGTTATCAATTACTTAATGCGCTACGCACAAATAACATTACCAGCCATATACCGGTGTTATTATTGTCAGCAAAAGCCGATACACAAAGCAGACTAAAAGGCCTTGATTTACTAGCAGATGATTTTTTAAGTAAACCATTTGAGCCGCAATTACTGCTCAGTAGAGTACAAGGGTTACTGAGTATTCGTGCAGTCCTTAATCGGCACTTAGCAAAGCAGCTTGCGGCTCATGCTCCGCCGCTGGTACTCGATCCGCAGCTTACACAAAGTAAAGATTACCAATTTACCGAACGCCTGAAAAACATCATCCGTGATAACTATCACAACGAAGCGTTTAGTATTGAAGAATTCGCTGCAGGATTATATTTAAGCCCACGTGCCTTACAACTGAAAATGAAAGCACTCTACAATTTAACTCCCAGTGATTATATTCGTAATACTCGTTTAGAGTATGCTGAAAAGTTACTTAGCGACAGCGATCTGAGCATAGGTTTAATTGCTGAAAAAGTCGGCTTTAGCTCACAAAGTTACTTTGCTCGCTGCTTTAAGGCAAAGCATAACGTTTCGCCCAAACAGTTTAGGGAAAATACCAACCTGAATGCAAAAACTTCGCCTGTGTGACCAAAGTGTTCGCCTCAGTACTATTTTTAACCTTATGATTTCTTTAAATTAACTTTAAAACAATTTGTAGAATAAAAACCTTCACTGTTTCTATTTGGCACATTAATTAAGGAAAATCATATGCTCACAACAACTAAAAAAGTACTGTTGGCAACCCTCGTTGCTAGCAGTCTTAGCGCTTGCCAAAGTACTTCAACCAAGGTCACTTCAAACCAAGATTCACCAAACATTAATGAAGTCGCCCAACAACAATATAATGGTCCAAAAGCGCGTATTGCCGTGGCACGCTTTACCGATAAATCGAATGACTCTCATTGGTGGCGAAAAGAAATAGGTGAAGGCATGGCCGACCAACTCACCACAGCTTTGGTAGGCACCAATCGCTTTATCGTACTTGAACGCCAAGCGTTAGATGCAGTGTTATCTGAGCAAGATCTAGCGGCTTCAGGTCGTGTTAGCGCAGCATCAGGGGCAGCTTACGGTGAAATTGAAGGAGCCGAAATAGTTGTGGTAGCAGCAGTAACTGAATTTGATGACGACAGCTCAGGTGCCAGTGTTGGTACTGGCGGTTTTATAGGTGATGTGTTTAGCTCAGTATCGGCAGGTTTTTCAGGCTCGCATATGGCGATTGATTTACGCCTTATCGATACTCGCACCTCACGTATTTTAGCAGCCACCAGCGTCGAAGGAGGCAGCAAAGATTTTGATTTTACCAGTGCGGCAACTAATTTTGGCGGTGCATTAGTCGGTGGTAATTTAAGTGGCTGGTCAAACACCCCTAAAGAAAAAGCGCTACGCGAAGTGATAATCAAAGCTGTAGAGTTTTTACAAACTAAAGTCCCTGCCACTTACTATCGCTATAACAGTAATAATACCCTTGCACCTGGATACACAGCACCACCACCGCTTACGACCACGGCTGCCAAGTCAAAAGCCGTTGCTCCAGTAGCAAAAGTCGATGTTCCTACACATAGAATGCCGCATTATGAAAAGATGGATTTAGCCATGTCTCGCATGAATCTAGTCTGTTTAGGTTATTTAAAAAACCAACCCGATTATGAAGAATTTGAAACTGAAGATGTTAAGTACGATCGTCAAACAGTTATCGCACTGCGCGAATACCAACAAGAGAAACAATTAAAAGTGTCGGGACTTGCAGACGAAGCAACCAAAAAGTCACTCGATGAAAGTCAATGTATTGCTAAAACCAATAAGTCAGGGCTTGAGAGCTTAGGTAGTATGTTTAAAATTAACTAACCAAAGATCAAGTTATTTAGCAGCCAGTTTATTCCTGGCTGCTATACCATCTAAATACTTAGAACAGCTGTAACAGCTCGCCCTGATAAAAATCACAAAGTAACCAAATTTGTTGAAAAGGATGGGTAAGCGGTATCGTTATATTCTGTAACTCAGCGTCAAAATCCGCTTTATGCCAAATGGTGCTGGCGTTACGAATAAGCAGCCATGTTTGCTCTGATTGATAGTGCTTTTTTCCTTTTTGTTCTAATAACCGCTGCAGTGCACAGTGCAGCCGCTGCTCACTTGGTTGCATTGCCATATCAGCAAGATCTCGTTGCATGCTTATAGATAAAGGCCTGCCGAGTACTGCCATGGCTTCGGTTTCGCTGGCATATAAATGTGCTATTTCAATATCAAGCTTCTGTTCATTACGATAGCAACTGATATCTGGTTTACTCGGCTGATTATGCCAAATATGGCGCATTGGAATACCAAAGCGATGTTCATAGCAACGCAAGAACAACTTACCTGCATCATGCTCAAGTTGTAATTTTTCTTGCTCACTATGACGCGTCATTAAGTACCGCATATACATCAGCTAACAGGCTTGATGCACCAAATCTAAATGTTGACGGATTCAAATAACTTTCTCCCATAATATCAGTCGCTAGCTGTAAGTAATTACTTGCATCCATAACCGTTTTCACGCCACCTGCAGCTTTAAAACCGACTACACGCGGCGACTTTTTAATCGTACTTAACATCACTTCGGTTGCTTCAAGAGTGGCATTTGTAGCTACTTTGCCGGTGCTGGTTTTAACAAAGTCAGCACCACCGGCAATTGCTATTTCTGTCGCCAGTGTTATCAACTGCGCTGTTTTTAGTGCGCCGGATTCTATAATTACTTTTAATTGTACGTGTTCAGGACAACACTCTTTACTGGCACGCACATATTCTAGCGCTGTGGCTTCGTCCCCCGCGATTAAGGCTTGATACGGTAACACCAAATCAATTTCATCTGCGCCACGCTCTATTGCGATTAATGTTTCATTAATTACTTCACTTAGCTCACTGTTGCCTGAGGGAAAGTTAGTTACTGTGGCGACTTTTACATAACTAAGCTCGCGCTCAGCTAAAGCAAGCTTGGCGTCATCAACAAACTCACTATAAACACACACTGCAGCCGGAATACCTAGGTTGGGCTTAATACTAGCCACCAAGGCCTGTATTGTTGCCGCGCTATCATTACTATTTAAACTGGTTAAATCCATTAATTGCACGGCCAATGCCGCATCAGTTAGTTGCGTTGTCATAAATCCACCAAGTAAGTTCATGTATTAGCAATAGTACCAAATTTAACTATTCTCGCTATAGCTAATAACCAAACACTCTAAGCTCGATATATAGTCATTATAGTACTTGTAACTCGGCGCAATCCCATGTTAACTAAGGCTTAAGCCAAATCGGACAACCATATATAACTTTTAGTTATATTAACTGGGTTTTAATTATTTTTTACTTAGCTTACGCCACTATATTCTGAGTTTCTGAAAAGCATCTTTGCTGTAATTTTTTCCAAGGGTCTACACATGCAATATTTACCTATCTTTACCAAGCTCGACAATAAACCTGTATTGGTTGTTGGCGGTGGAGAGGTTGCGTTACGTAAGTGCCGTGCATTTTTGAAAGCTCGCGCTGATGTCACTTTAGTAGCACCTTGGTTTTGTGATGAATTAAAAGAGCATGCACAAAATAATGATGTCACTCTAATTGATGCTTTTTTTGATGAATCACATCTTGATGGCAAAATGCTGGTCATTGCCGCAACCGACAATGATGACGTAAATAACAACGTATTTGAACTAGCAAATGCACGAAATGTATTCGTTAACGTGGTGGATGACCAACCTAAATGCACCTTTATTTTTCCTTCAATTGTTGATCGTGACCCGATCACTATTGCAATTTCAAGTGCTGGCACAGCGCCGGTATTAGCACGGCGCTTACGCGAGAAGTTAGAAACGCTTATTCCACAACACATCGGCCCGCTTGCAAGTTTAGTTGGCAGCTTTCGCGACAAAGTAAAACAGCGCTTCACAAGTTTTGCTGATCGTCGCCAATTTTGGGAAGGCGTATTTGATTCATCTGTCGTCAGCAAAGTACAAACGGGCGATACAGCTGCCGCAAGCGTACAGCTTGAACAATTACTCGATAGCAAACTGGATCCTGAAGGTGAAGTATACGTAATTGGCGCAGGTCCAGGAGATCCAGAGCTATTAACACTGAAAGCACTGCAACTAATGCAACAAGCTGATGTGGTGGTGTATGACTTTCTAGTCTCTGACGAAATTATGGAGCTAGTACGCCGCGATGCTGATTTAATTTGTGTGGGTAAACGCTTAGGCGATCACAGTGTCGTGCAAGAAGATACTAACCAAATGCTAGTTGACCTTGCCAAGCAAGGTAAAAAAGTGTGCCGCATTAAAGGTGGCGACCCGTTTATTTATGGCCGTGGTGGTGAAGAAGTTCAAGTACTGGCAGCCAATAACGTAAATTACCAAATCGTCCCTGGCATAACTGCTGCCGCAGGTTGTAGCGCTTATGCGGGTATTCCGCTAACGCACCGTGACCATGCACAAGCCATACAGTTTGTAACTGGTCACTGTAAAAAAGACGGTCAAGAACTAGATTGGCAATCACTGGCAAAACCAAACCAAACTCTGGCAATTTATATGGGTGTAATTAAGTCTCCCCATATTCAAGCACAATTATTAAAACATGGTCGCGGTGCAGATACACCCGTGGCAATTATTGAAAACGGTACTCGCAAAAATCAACGCGTTGTAACCGGTAAATTAGGTGAGTTGGCCGATTTAATCGAGCGTCACAGCATTATTTCACCGGCATTATTAATTATTGGTGAAGTTGCTTCATTACATGAAGAACTTCATTGGTTTGGCACAAAAGCCCAAACTAGTAGCTTTGCACAACCGCTTACAGACGTGGCATAGCTTTAAACTATTTCGATTTTAACTTTTAATCATTTTAGTAGGACGACTAACAATGGCTTTAACTCACCTTCAGCAATTAGAAGCTGAAAGTATCAAAATCATGCGCGAAGTTGCTGCTGAGTTTGAGAACCCAGTTATGCTTTACTCTATCGGTAAAGATTCATCGGTACTTTTACATTTAGCGCGTAAAGCGTTTTACCCAGGTAAAATTCCGTTTCCACTGCTTCACGTTGATACCAACTGGAAGTTTAAAGAAATGATCGAATTTCGTGATCGCTTAGCAAAAGAGTACGGTTTTGACTTACTCGTCCACAAAAATCCTGAAGGCTTAGCGATTGATATCAGCCCATTTACTCATGGCTCTGGTAAGCATACCGATATCATGAAAACCCAAGGCTTAAAACAGGCGCTTGATAAATACGGCTTTGATGCCGCGTTTGGTGGTGCACGCCGCGACGAAGAAAAATCTCGCGCTAAAGAGCGTGTTTATTCATTCCGTGATAAACACCACAGATGGGATCCAAAAAACCAACGTCCAGAGCTTTGGAATACCTATAACAGTCAAGTTAACCCTGGCGAAAGCATCCGTGTATTCCCACTTTCTAACTGGACTGAACTTGATATTTGGCAATATATCTATCAAGAAAACATCGATATGGTTCCGCTTTACTTAGCCAAAGAGCGCCCTGTTGTAGAGCGTGATGGTACTTTGATCATGGTTGATGATGAGCGTATGCCGCTTAAAGAAGGCGAAGTACCCATGATGAAATCTGTTCGTTTTCGTACTTTAGGTTGTTACCCACTTACCGGTGCAGTGGAATCAACAGCCAGTACACTGACTGAGATTATCGAAGAAATGCTGCTATCGACTTCATCAGAGCGTGAAGGTCGGGTAATTGACCACGATTCAGCAGGTTCAATGGAGAAGAAAAAACGTGAGGGCTATTTCTAATGTCTATTAATACTAGCGATACAATTAACGAAGTAAAAGCAATTGGCATCGACGCCTACCTTGCTCGCCAACAAGACAAAAGCCTATTGCGTATGCTGACCTGTGGTAGTGTGGATGACGGTAAATCAACCCTAATTGGCCGCCTACTGCACGACAGCCACCAAATTTATGAAGATCAGTTAGCAGCACTGCATAAAGATAACGAAAAAGTCGGTAATGCCGGTGAAGAGCTCGATTTAGCACTACTGGTTGACGGCTTACAAGCTGAGCGTGAGCAAGGCATAACTATTGATGTAGCGTACCGTTATTTTTCAACGGCTAAACGTAAATTCATTATTGCTGATACTCCAGGGCATGAGCAATACACCCGCAACATGGTAACTGGTGCATCAACCAGTGATGTAGCGATTATTCTTGTTGATGCGCGCTACGGTGTGCAAGTACAAACTAAGCGTCACAGCTTTATCTGTGATTCATTGGGTATTAAACAGTTTGTTGTTGCCGTGAATAAAATGGATATTGTTGATTTTGACGAAACCGTTTATGAGCGCATTAAAGCCGATTATTTAAAATTTGCCGAGCAACTTAACGTATCTAACATCAAGTTTGTGCCTATGTCGGCGCTTAAAGGCGATAACGTAGTAACACGCTCAGAGCACACACCATATTACACAGATAAACCACTGCTTGAGTTATTAGAAGACTCACCAGCAGCTGAAACAGACACTGGCTTTGAAGCGCGTTTCCCTGTGCAGTATGTAGTACGCCCTAACCTAAACTTCCGTGGTTTCCAAGGTACTTTGACCTCAGGAAAATTACGCGTTGGTGATGCTATTAAAGTATTGCCATCAGGTAAAACCTCAAGCATTAAAGAGATTGTAACCTTTGACGGCAACTTAGACACAGCCGAAGCTGGCCAAGCAATTACTTTAACGCTTAACACTGAAATTGATATTAGCCGAGGGGACGTGATCGTTCCTGCTGATTCAACAGCGACTGTTACTAACCAAGTACAAGCAAAGCTTGTGTGGATGCACGAAGCGCCGCTGGTACTGGGTAAAAGCTATAACTTTAAGCTAGGCAGTAAAAATACTTCGGCTATCGTGAAAAAGATTGATCACACCATTGATGTGAACACCCTTGAACACGGCAGCGCAGACAGCCTGCAGTTAAACGAAATCGCGATTGTTACCCTAGAATTGACCGAAACCATTTTGGCCGATGCTTATCACAACAATCACGAAACCGGTGCGTTTATTTTAATCGATCGTTTATCTAACTTAACTGTTGCGGCGGGTATGATTGAAAACGTGCTTGCTAAGCAACAACAAACGGGTAACTTTAGTGAGTTTGAAGTTGAATTTAATGCGTTAGTACGCAAGCACTTCCCACATTGGCAAGCGCTTGATATATCAAAGCTTAAATAACCAACTTTGCCTGTTAAGGACATATAAAGCATGTATCAACAGCTAGTATTAACAGGCATTATGCTAACTTTAGTCGGGTGCCTGTTTGGCACGCGGCTAAAGCCAGCATGGCTTTTTGTTGGCGCCATTGGCACCGCATATCTAGGCGGGTTAATCGACCTTGAAGATATGCTGATCAACTACGCCAATCCATCACTGATCACCTTAGTGTTATTAGTACTGGTTTCGATTGCGGTTGAAAAAACTACACTCGTACAAAAGCTTGCCCAGTCATTATCAAAAGGAAGTTTAACCAGCTCAGTCACTAAGCTCGGACTTTCTACAGCGTTTTTATCCTCATTTACCAATAATACAGCGGTTGTCGCATCGCTCATTACTGCCATAAAAGACAATCCAAACCATTCACCTTCAAAGCTACTATTACCGCTGTCGTATACTGCTATTTTAGGTGGCACAATTACCTTAATTGGTACTTCAACAAATTTAATCGTCAATGGTTTTGCCGTTGATGCAGGCATGGCACCGCTAGGCTTTTTCGACTTTACCATAGTCGGGTTAGGCGCATTAAGTGTGGGCCTGATCACTATTTTAGTGATGCTAAAATATTTGCCAGACAACGGCAAAAACGATCAAGAAGTGGTGCCTTTTTATCTCGAAGGTAAAATAGAAGAAGGCTCAAAACTAATTGGTAAAAGCGTAGAAGAAAATGGCCTGCGCGAACTTAAAGACTTATTCCTAGCGGAAATTATTCGCGGCGATAAACGCATTTGTGCAGTGACCCCGCAACAAGTGATTAAAGCGGGCGATGTATTGCTGTTTGTCGGTGACATCAAATCAGTGCCATTGCTAACACGCTTTGACGGGCTAAAAATAGTTCACGATAAACATCAAAAAGATGTTGAGCACCTCGTTGAAGTTGTTGTCAGCCAATCATCTAAATTTATAGGAAAAACAGTTAAAGAAGCGCGTTTTCGTGAACAGTTTCATGCCGCTGTTATCGCTATTCGTCGCGGCCATGACCGCTTACAAGGTGGCCTTGGTAAAGTGCAGCTGCAAGCGGGAGACTCACTGATCCTCGCACCAGGTAAAGACTTTTATAGTCTGCCTAATTTAAAACGCGAATTTGTGTATATTTCCGGGCTTGATTTACAAACTCACTTAGCGCCCAAGCAATCTAACTTAGTATTAGCGAGCTTTGCAACGGTACTTGGGCTGAGTATTATTGGCTATGTACCACTGGTAAAAGGCTTATTAGTATTGCTGATTGGCTTAATGCTCACGGGAACGATAAAGCTGAGCGAAGTAAAACGCCGTTTTCCTATTGAATTACTTGCTGTAGTTGGTAGCGCCATTGGCCTTGCTAAACTGATGATAGGCACCGGCCTAGCTGGACAAATATCTGCAGCATTGTTTTATGTACTCGGTGATTTTGGCCCCTATGGCGCGTTTATCGCGATTTTTGTAATGACAGTAATGTTCACCGAACTTATCACCAATAACGCCGCAGCGGCACTATCATTCCCTGTCGCTTATGCATTAGCAATGGGCTTTAATGTTGACCCGCTGCCGTTTATTATGGCGGTCGCCTTTGGTGCATCTGCAAGCTTTATATCACCATTTGGTTATCAAACTAACCTGATGGTTTATAGCGCCGGCAATTATCGTTTAAAAGACTATGTATTAATGGGCTTACCGCTTTCTATTATTTATTCAATAACGGTATTAACCCTGATCCCGCTGGTATTTCCATTTTAAGCCAGCGCTTACTCATAAGAGAGTTTTATAATGGATGAGAACATTGTTTGGCATAACTATGCCATTACTAAAGCACAACGTAGCGAACACAAAAGCCATAAACCGGCTATTTTATGGTTCACTGGTTTTTCCGGCTCAGGTAAAAGCACCGTAGCAAACGCCCTTGAAAGCGCACTCAATCAACAAGGTATTCACACCTACCTGCTAGATGGCGACAATGTACGCCACGGCTTGTGTAAAGATTTAGGCTTTAGCGACGAAGACCGTATCGAAAATATTCGCCGCGTTGGTGAAACCGCTAAACTAATGGTCGATGCTGGATTATTGGTACTCACCGCATTTATTTCCCCATTTCGCGCGGAACGCGATATGGTAAGAAACTTAGTCGATGACGGTGAATTTATCGAAGTGTTTTTAGACACACCTCTGGACGTATGCGAGAGCCGCGATCCAAAAGGCTTATACAAAAAAGCCCGCGCAGGTGAAATAAAACACTTCACAGGTATAGATTCAGACTACC
Source organism: Pseudoalteromonas sp. SG43-6 (assembly GCF_014164365.1). Classification (NCBI taxonomy): domain Bacteria; kingdom Pseudomonadati; phylum Pseudomonadota; class Gammaproteobacteria; order Alteromonadales; family Pseudoalteromonadaceae; genus Pseudoalteromonas; species Pseudoalteromonas sp. SG43-6. The sequence goes on along the minus strand of NZ_JACJEZ010000053.1, from coordinate 6,539 downwards.
AAATACCCCATTCACCGGAAATAATCTTAGATACCAGTAAAAACACCCTAGACCAATCGGTGCAAGAGCTGATAGCGTATCTAAAACAACAGCAAATTATTAAAGGTTAAGTCATGAACCAAACGGAACTGCTCGAAGAAATACTGATCCTTGCCCGCCAAGCTGGCAGCGCTATTATGGGGATTTATGAAAAGGATTTTAACGTTGAGTACAAAGCTGATGAAAGCCCTGTAACCGACGCCGATCTTGCAGCTCACAAAGTGATTGCCAATGGCCTAGCCCACTTAACCCCAGAGATCCCAGTATTAAGTGAAGAAAGTGCCGATATCAGCTGGGATATCCGCCAAACGTGGACCCGCTATTGGCTGGTTGACCCAATCGACGGCACTAAAGAATTTATTAAAAAGAACGGTGAGTTTACCGTTAACATCGCCTTGATTGAAAACGGCAAGCCTATCTTAGCGGTAGTAGATGCGCCTGCGCTAGGCGTGTCTTATCTGGCAGCAGAGGCAATCGGCGCATTTAAAGACCGAGGTGATGAGCGCATTGAGCTTAAAGTCACCACCAAAGCAAACAAAGGCCTTATCCGCGTAGTCGGCAGCCGCTCGCATCCATCACCGGATTTAGCCGAGTTTGTAAAACGCTTTGACGAGGTGGAAATGGTCTCAAAAGGCAGTTCACTAAAACTGTGCTTAGTCGCCGAAGGCAGCGCCGATATTTACCCACGCCTAGGCCCAACCTGTGAATGGGACACCGGTGCAGGCCACGCTATAGCCGAAATAGCCGGTGCAAAAGTAACTCAGCTTGATGGCAGCCCGCTTGTTTACAATACTAAGGATGAATATTTGAATCCGTATTTTGTAGTGAGTGTGATAGAAGAAGAAACCAAGCTATAAGCCGTAAGTTTTAAGTGGTAAGTTTAAGGCCGACTCTTCACTCGTAGGAGTTGGCTTCAGCCACGAAAAATCCTGCTCTGCATTCTATTTGAAAAAACAATTTCACCACAGAGAACACCGAGGCGCTTCGCTACACAGAGGCTGAATCATAAGCTGTAGAGCTTTAAACGGTAAGTTTAAGCCCGACTCTTCACTCGTAGGAGTTGGCTTCAGCCACGAAAAACCTCGCTCGGTTTTTAATTTAAAGACAATTTCACCACAGAGCTCACCGAGGCGCTTCGCGCTACACAGAGGTTGTTTGTTTTTGTAGGTCGGGGTTTACCCCGTCACATTTTTCAGGCTAAAGCCAGAACCACAAAAGATTCCAAGCCATAAGCTTAAAGTGGTCCGTCATAAATACGACGCTTGTACTCGTTAATATAGAAAATTACGTACCAATTGGTTAAATGCATTCTCTTTATGAAGTAGTTTTTTGATACTTTCATTTAGTTTAGGAGCATTTGAAATACTTCTAAAATCAGCTTCATCAAACGAATTAACAAAATTCATTACATTTGTAATGTTACTCTCACCTAACAACCTAGGTAGTTTCAAACCGTCCAGTTGAAATGTATCCAACTCACTTCCCTGCTGTAAATATGATTTGAACAGGCCATAAGTAAATGTAGCTTCTACGCCACCTTCCTTTTTGATACCTCTTCGCAAGATACTATACAATTCAGATTCAAAGCCCATAGAACTCATTAATTCACGTAAAAAATTATTATACACAGATTCATTTTTACTCCATAACTGTTCAAATAGCGGATATAACCATTCAACAGTCATATTAAAAGCTATTATTTTAATAAGTGTCTCATTGATATCCCCCATAACTAAATATTCTGATTGCTTGCCTCTCTCCTGAGCAGTTAAATCAAAACCTATTGACTTTTGGTATTTATTTAAGTCATCAATACTAAACATCTCTTTGACACACATGAATCTTTCAAAACTGCATTGTTGGGTGGTGTTATAACTTAATATTTTAGTAACTATAGGTAGTAAATTATTAAAATCAGATTTCTTAATTTCAAAAAAAGAACGTATATCTTGTATTATTTCTTGGTCACTACATATATCTTTAGGAAGTGTTTCCAATACAAGCCTATCTAAATAACAAACATCTTCATATTTACGTACAACATATTGAAGGTAATTATTACTACCACTAAAAATTAGTTTTCTATGCTGCATTTCTATTTTTTCTAAAGTTTTTTTATCAGTTATTTTACCTTTTGATTTAAAAGCCTCAATCACATCTTTCTTCTCAGAAGAAGTGTCATACTCTAAGCTAAACATTACGTTGTAATATTCAAACATAAAGTTATCTTTATTAGTGTTGTCGTATTCACTAATTTTTTCGATGAATTCTGTAAGATCGAATCCTTGATAATATGGCGGATAGCTTTTATTTTGAAGGAGTTTATTAAATTTCTGTGGCGAGATTTCTTTTATAGTAATGCCCATTAATAGTGAGATAAAATTAACCTCCCCCATCAACCCAGTAGGTTGCCATATTTGAGATACTCTTCTTAGAATTTTTTTCAACTCTCTTATGAAGTTATTTTCTTATCGACTAAAGCTACTGAATTATAAAAAGGTAGGTTACTCAATTCTTGTAAACGCCAGCTAGCAATAAGTGTAGAATCAATGAACTTGCTATCCTCTAAGATATAAAAATGCTTATTGTTTTTAGGTTGATGAGAATTAACAGCGACATCTAAAGAACTGATTATAAAATTAACTAAAATTGTTTTAGTATCAGATGATAAAATATCCTCCCTATAATCCGTTGCTTTTGATATCACTTCGGCAGCAATATCATTTTCATTACCCATCGCGATTATAAAGTTGATACGACTTAAATCTTTATTCTTCAGTCTATCCAATAACGCTGCGATATCATTTAGGCGTTTTTCATTTTCATCGCCGGTGCCGCGATCGACATCTTGTAAGGTGATCAGTAATTTATGGTTGGTTACTTCAAGAACATCATTAAGCTTTTTGAAGCTCTCTTCAATATCAACGGGGCCTGCGAGTAGTGTAGATGCAAATTGAAAAAAGCTGCCACCTGATTTCATAGCCTCAGTATAGTGCTTAGGTAGCGCACGAAATGCGCACATATCTAAGTGCTGGCTGATATCATCGATAATATGACTCAGTACTACATGCGCGACACTGCCGCTAGCTGCGCCCCACGTTGATATATCACTATGTATCCAATTAATCTTGTTTTGTTGTTCTACTTTTAGCTTTTCTTCATCTGATAATTCAGCTTCTACCTTTTTAGATTTTTTGAGCTCATTTGCTATTGCAGCGACAATGCTACTTTTACCACATCCAAATGGCCCACACAGCGCGATATGTTGCGCTATATCCTCTTCATGCTCATCACCACCATTGCGAAGTCGCTCGGTAATACGATTAGCGTAAACCTTTAAATCTTGCTCTAATTTATCAGTGTTTTTGATTATTGAGTCATCTTTAAACCAAGCTCTAAAGTCTTCTAAATCACTAAATTCATTATCAGAGTCACTCAAAGCAATGTAATTATTCGTGGATACAACTTCAGAGCTACAATTCACTCTCATTCTAAGAATAACTGCAATGCTATAAAGTAAAATAAATGTAGATATTAGCGGCCATGGCATTTCGCAATAACCAGAGATAACTAAGCATATTGCTAACAATAAAAATATTAGCACCGTTGATTTAGTAAATACTTTTTTCGCTTTGTCACCCAGCTCTTGAAATGAGATATACAGCGCGCATGCAAAAATCGTAATGTGCAAATACCGTAAGCTAGCGTGAAGCAACTCATCATCGAATAAATAGCCTTGGTAGCGTTTACTAATGAACACATATACAAGTATTGCAATTATCGAGAACCACACAGCAATAGTCGCTGGCGGGTACTTCCAACTAAACCCAATACTGCGTTTGGCGTGGGAGATATAAAACTTATCAAGCATTAGCTTGATGCCAATGCCGGAAAGAAAAGCAAAACTATAGTGCAGTACAGAATTGGCGTATAAAATACTGCCCCAGCTTGCATAGGCTTGCCGTACAAAACTGACGTTACTTAAAAATACTGTAATTGCGGCCGCTGTAATTGCGCACAATAACAGTGATAACCAACGCTGGGCTGGAATAGGAAGAGACTGCGACAATTTAATATCCTTATAAGGAATCTAGTTTGCATTTCAAATAACTCAATCAGTGTATACCCTGTTGAATAAAAATAGAAACTCAGTATTTTTTATATATTGGTTACAATTTTCAGGTACAGTTTTTAGACAGTTTTTGCTAGGCTTTATATTTACGGAATTCAATAACAAGGAGTAATTAATGAGATGTCCTGAAATTGACGATTTGGAGTTTTCTGAGCGTGGCAAGCTAGCTGTAAAAGAAATAAGGCGAATAAAAGAAATTAATCAGTGGCTCAGTGCAACAATTACAGTTGGTACTTTTGCTAACATTTTTGCGGGTAATGGCATCATTAAAAGTCACTATAACCTCACTCAAACTGATTTTGATGCTTTTTCTACTGCACTAAAAAGCTCCCCAAGCATAGCTCGAAAAACCATAGAAACGATATCTGGTCTTCAAGCAATTAAAGCTAAAACATCTAAAGAAAGGCAGTTCTGGAAGGCTGTTTATAACGGTTGCGAGGCTGCAAAATGAATAATTTTATTGTTTTCGCTCTTGCTTTATTCAGTTCCTTTTTAACATATGCAAATATAGCCGAAAATAACCTCACTAGTTATTTAACGGTTGAATACCATAATTCAATAAAAGCATATGACACTAAACTTGAAAAATGTCAGCAAACAGCAATAGTTATAACTCCAGATGACGTTAAACATATTTCAGATGACTGGAATGTGCTTAGTAGTGTTTTATCTTATCATTATGCAAAGACGCAAGATTTATGCACACATGATGAGTTGCAGCGTTTCACATTGCTTTCAGCAAAATTGCAGGCCTTAAAAGATAGCGATAAAACCATGCTTGATAAGTACAACCAATTAATTATGGCAATCCCTTTAACTTTTGAGCGAACTAAAGCTGATTACTTTATTTTGCCTGAAGATATACGTGAACAATTTTCTAGCTTAGAAAAATTAAATAAGCCATTTAATTTAATGAAGACAATGGAAAACTTCGAGTAGCCAAGCCTTGATAAAATGAGCAAATAATTACATTGCTCATCGTAGGCTGAGTTGAGTATTACAACATTCAGCCTATTTGAACCAAAGAAAGCAGTAAAGCTTTAAGCGATAAGCTTGAACCATTCGATTGCTAAGTTATTTTATCAGCTCGTGCTACTTTTTCTGCATAAAAATAAGTTGATTGCATATCCAAAGGCTTACTCAATAGCCCGGTTTCTATATTGTTCAATACAGCTAGGTTTTTCTTTGCAGGTCCATAGTCTGGATCAAGTGCTAACGCTTGCTCAAAGTAATCTCGCGCTTGCATATAATCCTGTAACATTAAATAACAAATCCCCAAGTTCCCTTTAGCCTGCACATGCTTAGGCTGATTTGATGCAATCACTTTAAACAAGGGAATAGCTTTTTCATACTGCTCTGTTTGGAGAAATTCAAAGCCCCTATCGAAACGTTCTGAATCTTCAAGGTACTGTTCAATAGTAAAACCTGTCGGCAAGCCTTTTTCAACTAACTCAATAATTTCTTTAGACGCAGTAATAACGTCAGTCTCTTCTGGTGATGCATACTTCAATGCTGCAACATGGTGCTTAATAGATAAATCAACCTTTCCAGTTTTTTGATAACTAATCGCCAGGTTATAGTGAGCTAAAGCATATTCACCATTAACTGCTATGGATTTCAGCAAGTTTTGTATAGCTAAGTTATAATCACCTTTGAGTACAGCCATTATACCGACCCCATAATAGGTCAAGTAATGACGTGGGTACTTTTTAGCTGCTTTTTTCAGCAAGTACTTACCCTGTTTCGCATCGCCATTCTGCAAAAAATAAAATGCATCCTCTAAGATATCTTCGAGGTATAAGGTTGCTTTATCGACCATTTGATCTCCATTATTATTACTTTGGTTAAATAGAAGACCTAACCGTTGCAAGCCATCAATTTTAAGTTGTATTTAAAAATACTTCAACTGATGGATAAGCTCCTCAAAGAGCTTTAAGCTCGAAAAAGGCCACAGTATTGTATTAAAGATAATCACACCACAGCACGCCGAGGCGTTTTGCGCTGTACAGAGATTTGCTCTTCGTGTTCTTTTGTAGGTCGGGATTTATCCCGTCTCGTAAGCTCTACTGCGAGTAGGTAGTGGCTTTAGCCATTAATGAACTAAAAATCATTATCTCATATGTTCGCGACTGAAGTCGCTCCTACAGGTTTGGTATTGGTATTTTTATAAACCGGGATTTTTCCGTCATATTGTCAGGCAAAAACCTGACCTACCGCTGGGACAATAAACTATGAGCGCTAGCTTATACCAATCTGCCAAATTATGTGATCTAATTAGCACACTGATACTTATCTACTTTTACTAAATTGAACTTAGAAAAATCCAAGCAACTTTTAGCTTTATCACGTAAAGAGCCTAATGCGAGAA
>NZ_JACJEZ010000052.1:0-36239 GCF_014164365.1 Pseudoalteromonas sp. SG43-6 | reverse complement strand
GCGTTCAATCTGAGCCATGATCAAACTCTTCAATTAAAAGTTTTTTGTCTTTCGACAGCTCAATGAATTCTGAATTTATTTAATATCTTTCGATATTGAATTGACTGTGCCGAAGCAACTTATAATAAGTTACTTCTGTTGGTCACTCAGTTTCAATTGAGACTCTAAATTTTTTGCCTTGCTTAGCGAACTAAGCTTGGCTGTTAGAACTCAATCTGTACGAGTGCCCACACAGATGATTGCTTTATATTGTTAAAGAACGTCGCGGTTAAAGTTAAACTTTATCTCGCTAGGGCTGCGCATACTACGCTTTCCTATTTTTTTGTCAACACTTAATTTTAAATTTTATTAAAAATCTAAACTCAAGTTTTACTCGACTAACTGATTAACTCTTGCCTCGCTAAGCGTTGCTGTCTGCCGTCTCAGTGGGGTCGCATTATAGGGCGCGGCGAATTTTACGCAAGCGTTTTTTAAAGAAAACTATAAAAAACATGCCTTACGCTTGCTTTTTAGCCAAGATGCTTAAAAACACATCTAAAAAATAGATAATCGCTATTGTTCAATCCTTCTAAAATAGGGTTTCACATTCATATACGTTGATATTAATAACACTAGTATTGTATATATGAAATTTCATATATACACTTAATGGATATTGTCAGTCAGAATATTTAATTTACATGTCCCAAAGTAATAGCTCAAAGCAAAGTGTGCTCTTTCTGTGCACTGAGAATTCAGCCCGTTCACAAATGGCAGAAGTATTACTGAGAAATAAAGCGGGAGAGATTTTTGATGTTTATAGTGCAGGGATCGCTCCTAAAGATATTGATCCTAGAACAATTAATTGTTTGCAAAAGTTTAACTTGCCGATAACTGAGCTCAGCGCAAAACATATAGCTGAGTTTACAGATAAGACTTTTGATTATGTTATTACGCTATGTGAAAGAGCAAACAATGAATGCAGAGCTTATAAAGGCGCACTGTTGCAACTTGCGTGGGATATTGCAGATCCAAAAGTAATGGTAGGTTTAGAGCCCTTTGTCGCAACCCTCTATGAACTTGATAAACGACTGGATATGTTTATTGACGTACACGGTAATATTAATAACCTGCAATCACATCAGTATGTGCCACTATGTAGTAGTACCATCTCAGATCAAGATAACGAGTTATCGATAGATCCAAGCATATTTTATAAATGCTTAACTGATCAGATCCGATTAAAAACTTTAATGTTAACCAACTACTATGGCGAGTTATGTGTTTGCGAATTAATGGTAGCACTGCAAGAGCAAAGCCAACCAAAGGTATCGCGTAACTTAGCCGTATTAAAGAAAGCCGGCATCATTACAGATAGAAAGCACGGACAATGGGTGTTTTACCAAATTAATCCAAGATTGCCACAATGGAGCAAGACGATTATTAGTACAACCACTGAAAGTAATCTCCATCTGATCATCAACAGCCTTAAGCGATTAGCGACTATGCATAAACGACCTAATAAAGTGAGCTTTTGCAGTTAACGATAACTTTAATAAACACAGCACAATTTAACATTGGCTAACGTAATGAAGCGCTAGCTTTACCGCACTTACAACCCAACAATTAATCAGGATGTAATTATGACAGTAAAAGTAGGTATAAATGGTTTTGGCCGTATGGGCCGATTATCAATGCGCGCAGCATTTGATTGGCATGATATAGAAATTGTCCATATTAACGATCCAGGCGGTAATGCTGAAACATTCGCTCATTTAATGACGTTTGATTCAGTACACGGTAAATGGCATCACGAAGCAAGTCATACTGAAGATACTATTATAATTAATGGTAAAACAATTGCTTTTACGCAAAACACTAAAACAGAACAGACTGATTGGTCTAACTGTGATGTCGTTATTGAAGCGTCGGGTAAAATTAAAACCAAGGCACTACTGCAAGCTTACCTAGATCAAGGTGTAAAACGCGTTGTTGTTACAGCACCAGTAAAAGAAGAGGGTATTTTAAATGTAGTAATAGGTGTAAACGACCACCTTTATAATAAAGAGATTTACCCAATCATTACCGCTGCATCATGCACAACTAACTGCTTAGCACCAGTAGTAAAAGTTATTCATGAAAAGATTGGTATCAAGCATGGCTCAATCACCACCATTCATGACATAACCAACACCCAAACAATTATTGATGCGCCGCATAAAGACTTACGCCGTGCACGTTCATGCGGCACAAGTTTGATCCCCACTACAACTGGTTCAGCTACTGCAATAACGCATATATTTCCAGAGTTAAAAGGTAAACTAAATGGCCATGCTATTCGCGTTCCGCTAACTAACGCATCAATTACTGACTGTGTATTTGAACTTGAGCGCGGTACCACCGTTGCTGAAGTAAATAAATTACTTAAGGATGCTGCTGAAAATGAACTAAAAGGCATAATGGGCTACGAAGAACGCCCACTGGTATCTATTGACTACAAAACCGATCCTCGTTCCAGCATCATTGATGCGCTATCAACCATGGTGATCAACGACACTCAAGTAAAACTTTATGTGTGGTACGACAATGAATGGGGCTACGCGAACCGAACTGCGGAACTGGTACGTAAAGTTGGTCTAGCTGACAAGGAATAATTAACCGTGGATCGATTCACAGCACTCTCCCCACAAATAAAACAATATTTGATCATTACCGGTAATTACTGGGCATTTACTTTAACTGATGGCGCATTGCGGATGCTCGTGGTGCTGTATTTTTATCAATTAGGTTACAGCCCACTTAGTATTGCTATGTTGTTTTTGTTTTATGAAATTTTTGGTGTGATCACCAATTTAGTGGGCGGATGGCTGGGAGCTCGATTCGGCCTGAATAAAACCATGAACATTGGCTTAGCATTACAAATTGTGTCTTTGGCAATGCTTATGGCACCTGTAGATACACTCACCGTAATTTATGTGATGGCTGCGCAGGCGCTTTCAGGGATCGCAAAAGATCTGAATAAAATGAGCGCCAAAAGCGCTATTAAGTTACTAGTACCAAAAGACGCGCAAGGCCAGCTTTTCAAATGGGTGGCTATTTTAACGGGTTCTAAAAATGCGTTAAAAGGTGTTGGCTTCTTTTTAGGTGGCGTACTGCTGACTTTGCTAGAGTTTCATGGCGCAATGCTAATCATGATCTGCATGCTCACTATGGTTTGGCTATTTAGTTTATTCGCATTAAAAGAAGACCTAGGCAAAGCTAAAAATAAAGCCAAATTTAGTGAGCTGTTCTCCAAAAGCAAAGCCATTAATGTACTCTCAGCCGCACGAATGTTTTTATTCGGCGCAAGAGATGTCTGGTTTGTGGTTGCCTTGCCTGTATTTTTAGCCGCAACCTTTGGTTGGGATCATTGGTGGGTTGGCGGCTTTATGGCAAGCTGGGTGATTGGCTATGGCATAGTGCAGTCTTTTGCGCCTCATATTACAAACATAATGAGTACAGGAAAAAAATCAGTTCAGGTGCCCTGTGGCCGTAGCGCTTTTTTATGGGCCAGTTACTTAACAGCTATACCGGCCATTATTGCCTTAGCTCTGCATTTTGACTTTTATATACAAGCATCCGTTATTATCGGTTTACTGATATTTGGTGCGGTGTTTGCGATTAACTCATCATTGCATAGCTATTTAATTGTAAGGCTTGCTGATAGTGATGGCGTGTCACTTGATGTAGGCTTTTATTATATGGCCAATGCTATGGGGAGATTACTAGGCACTGTTTTATCGGGCTGGGTGTATCAACAATATGGACTTGAAGCCTGCTTATGGATCTCAAGCTGCTTTATTGCCCTAGCAGCACTGTTATCGCTGGCACTACCAAAGAGTAATCAATAGTCAATAAAATCAACTACTGGCAAGCTCTCAAAGCCTGGTTTAGCAAATAAATACCCTTGCATTAACTCAATACCTGCGGCTTTTAACCATGTATATTCTGCAAGGGTCTCAATCCCCTCTGCTAATGGGGTGATATTTAATTCACGAAGCATATTTAAGCTATGAGTCACTATTGATTGGCGTACTTTATCTGAATCGATATTTCGGATCAGCTCCATATCGAGCTTAATAATATCCGTTTGAAAATCGGCTAATAAATTAAGGCCCGAGTAACCAGATCCAAAATCATCCAGAGCTGTTGTAAAGCCTAGAGATTGATAATATTCAACCACTCGCTTAATGTGAGCACTGTCTTCTATTTTCTCAACTTCAGTAAACTCAAACATAATTCGTTGCGTCGGAAAGTTATATTTTTTAGCTGCTTCTAAGGTGGTACGAATACACCGCTCAGGCTTATAAATAGCATTGGGTAAAAAGTTAATGCTAAGCATAGAATCAACCCCTAACTTAGCGGCTAAAGCAATCGCTTTTATTCGACAGAACTGATCAAAAGTATAACGATTTTCTTCATTTACTTTTGCGATAACAGAATATGCAGACTCATTATTAATGCCTCGCACTAGAGCTTCATAGCCAAAGATAGAGCGCGTCTTACAATTTACAATTGGTTGAAATGCCATAGTAAAATCAAAGCCTAGGCCTTCTAAATCGGCACAGTCATTACACGATACCTTTTCACATTCAGTTAGTTTGTCATTCATTCAGCACAACCCATTTTTGTCTATTTTTTCATAGTAGTAGAGTTAAAAGCGAAAGCCAACCTTACTTTAACTATTGCATATAAAATCAAGTTCACTATGCAGATATTCCTTAACGCTGCACTTTGAAGAATAGAAAGTATATTTCAAGCCCCCAAATATGGAACGCTTAATGCATTTATTTTTTAAACCAAATAACTTGTCAACTTTTTGCCGCACGGGACACGCAATGAATCTAACAAATATACCTTCATCACTTCTTACAGATCCAAACTATTTAAAGCAAACACAAGCAGGCACACAGCAAACAAATGACAAAGAAAAACTAACTTCTTCCACTGAAGTGGAGAATAGCGATGAAAACACTGCTGAAAATAAAACTGACAACGATGAGACTGTAGAAAATACACAGCAACAAATGATTAAAAACATTAAAGAACTACAAGAAAAAATACGCGCGCTTGAAGCTGACAGCAGCCTTACCAAAGCAGATCAACAATCACAAAAAGCTGAATTACAAAAAGAGTTAGATCAAGAACTTGTTTCAATCCAACTTAGCGTAAAAAAGAACGTATCAACTTTGATGGGAAGTTTATTTTCGTCAGCAGGCAACACCAGCTCAGGTTTATTGTTTAACTATAGTGCTTAGAATTACTTTCTAACTAACACTCTCAAAACTAAAAAAGTCCCATTGCGGGACTTTTTACTAATTATTTTTGGATAGCAGACGCTTTATTTACAAGCTGCACTTGAGAGGTAATAGCGCGATCAATAACTTGGCTATAAACTCGCTTCTTCTCGCTTGAGCTAGAATCTAGCACAAAATCTGAAAGCTTAGAGTTTTGCGTTGGCTTTGGCTTTATTAAATTTGAAAACATAAACACTCCTAAAGCTCGTTTTTTGAGCTGGATGGTGATTCTATCAGGCTCTGTAGATCTTCTCTAGTGAATTTTTCATCTAAATGATGCTCTATTGCCTGAACATTATCGTGATAAAAACGTGTTTTGCCCTTATTATTTTTAACTAATAAATCCACTTGAATTTGACTACCGAACTTGAGCTTAAGTTCCCTTATAACCTCCTGAGAAGCAAAGAACTGATCAATAAAGGTATCAGCTAGAATTCTACGTCCCTCTAGCTTTTCTCTTGCCTCAACGAACTCCCAAGCCAGCTCTGGTTTTTGATATACAAACAGAATTAGTACTTGCCTTTCCTTACGGATAGAGCGTTCAATATTCTTTTTTGCAACATCATAACTTGCCAAAGTTCCATCTAACAAAAAAGACTGCTTGTTTTTAAACGCATGATCAAGTGTTCTCTCAACAATAAAAGATACAGCACGATGAAATAAATACGAGTTATCACCTGTATAACCAGGTATAAGCTCTCTTAGTTCATCAGGATCAAGCCTTAATACATTATCAGCTCCAATTTCTTCCAAAAAGGCTTTTGAAGCTTCAGTTTTACCTGCACCAGGCGAACCAGCCATGAAAACAGAAACTGGCCTTGTATCGGGAGGAAACTGGTTTTTGTCTGTTAACTCGCGAGCTATACGAGTCCTATTACTTTTAGCATAGCTTATTGCCTGTCGTTCTAGTTCTTCTGGTGCCATATAAAACCTTAATCATCTCTACTCATTATGTCACTTAAGTAGTTATTCGCAAGTGATTCAAATTCAGAATATACCCTAGGGCTCTTCTCGTTTTTTTAATGGCAAAAAAAATCACACGAACTTTTAACAATAGCCAGAGTATCAGAGCGTAAAGCAGACAAGCGACCAGCTCTAGACTGCAAATGGCTTGGTCGAGAAGGTTGTATTTATACAGTGAAAGGCAAAGGCGGCCTAATCCGTGATGTACTAATACCGAATGCATTAGCTACACAGTTAGAAGAAAGGCGCTTAGCACAGCCTATAACGGTTCGTGATAGAGAAATTAACTATTTGCAACGCTACAATATTGGTGGAGGCCATAAATGGTCATGTTCATTTTCAAAAGCATCTAATCGCGCTCTATTTTTTTCTAATGGTGCCCATGGCCTTAGACATAGCTACGCACAAGAAAGAATGGATGAGCTAAAAAACTTGGGTTTAACTAGAGCTTTAGCTCTCGAAACTGTATCGCAAGAGCTCGGTCATTTCAGGGCTGAAATTACTGAAGTTTATTTAAGGTAATACGTAATAACACTTAATTGATCAGTTTTTTGAGCCCAGCTTCATAAACCAGAAATGAAGTTACTACAGGCAATCCTAAATACCCCTTCAGACAGTAGCTCTCGATTTGACTTGATCAATAAGTGCTTATCTCGAACAACTTTAAGCCAGCAAATATATAAATCAAATAATTCATCTTTTGATTCCATTTGATTTGGAGCTTTTTCAATCTTAACCAATAATATCACCAACCCCTCAAGTATAGATATTATATTAAGCTTTAAGGATATAGCTAACCTAGCCGTTGATGGAGTGAGTACCGATAAGTCATTATCGCTTGGGTACAACTTTCCGTCTATAAAATCACGACGATACTCTGTTAGCATTTTCGAGATTTGATCTAAGCTAAGCCCACTGCTTTTCACTTTCTGATTAGCACTCGAGATCACTTCTTCAAATACACCTTCTAAAAATAACTCACTTTTCATTTCCTGAAGTTTTACTTTGAACTCTTCATTTATTTTTAATACTTCTTCAATGCTATTACAATTCTGATGCTTTTCAGCCCAGCTTAAACCTACACTAGATAACTTAAAGACAGTGTCATCACCCTCTATTATTTTCAAAGACCAGTGAACCAAATAAGCATCAAGTTTTGATGTTATATTTCGCTGTTGATGTGCAACTTTTATTGACTCCCTAAAATAAAAAACTAAAACCGCACTAATAGCAGCCCAAAACAATGTCATGTTATCTCCAAAAATACTGTAAAAGTTCAATCGTGTGCATATTCAGTCGCTACTTACCAGCCGCTCTTTATAATCAATAGAGTTTTTATGGACAACATAAAACATTGATTTCAAGGTAACATTAACTTGGGCTTGATATCTTTCACTTTTTAATTGCCCCTTCTCTAATTAAAAATTCTCTTGCTTTTGATAGTTGCACCTTATTTTTACCTGCTACTAAAATATCTTTTTCAATAGTTTGTAATTGTTGCTCAAGCATTGAGTTAGCTTCAGCTTGATTTATTTTCCCGAACTTAATCATTGCTGTACGCAGCAACCCTGCTGAATCAAGAAATAGTTTAATATTTTCGATTGCTTGATAAATTTGAATGGCATCAAGCTTTAAGAACTGCTCTTTATCTGAAAGGTACGAGCTAAATTGCTTAATAATTACAACAACATTTTTTAGCTTCTTCTCATAACGTTGGTAAAAGATAAGAGCATCTTTCGGGAGTTCAGCTTGTTGTTCAAATGTCAGATAAGTCTTTGTTAGGCTGTCAATATGAAGCTCTACTAATCCCTCAAAACCAACTATATTTTCGTATGAATGACTATTGTTTTCTCTAATCATATCTTCAAAAATAATTGATATCGCGTGTGAAAAAGTAAACTCATTTTCAGGGATCGGAGTGTCTACTTGAGCTTCTATTTTCTCAAAAAAAGATTGTAACCATGCATTTGCAGCAACCAAAAAACTTAACTGAGATACATAGACATAAGCAATACGATGTTCTAAGTCCTTTTTTATTTTATTTTGGGCTATAACTCTAACTTTAAAACTCAAGAAAGCTGATATTAGGGCTCCAAATAAACCACTTAGTATAGAAATCAGTAGGGTATAGCCATTATCCATATATTGCCTCATATGCTTTAACAGCCAATAAAATAATGACTGCAATGAATCCTTTTTAGTTAGCTCTATTAAAAAGAGACCAAATGCTTACTTTAAAGATATTAATTGCAATATCAATTAATATGATAGGACTATTTTTAATAATTGATTTATAGTAAAAAGTAGCACAGAGGTAGCACAGGGTAATTTCTGTTAGTAGTTATTTACTTGGAAAGCTTTTAAAAGTGGTGGCCCCTCCCAGACTCGAACTGGGGACCTAACGATTATGAGTCGTGTGCTCTAACCAACTGAGCTAAGGGGCCATTTTGTATTAGCTTATGTTTAAAAAAAACAAAGCTAAATTTTTGAAGCGTTTAACCACCTAAGCGACTAAAGCGGGTTGCAGTATAAAAAGTTTTTACTGGCTTGTCACTAGCAAAAACCTTTATTTTAACAATCAATAAGCTAACTGCTTAAATAGTAGTCGTAAAAGGTATAATTAAAGAGTTAAGCTATTACAACTCTCTGGATATTTAACGTTGTTGATATCCGTTAACTCATTACATACCCATAGTTTTTAACTATGTTTTGAGTTAGAGGAGATATCACTCCACTTCAAACCAAATTTATTCAAATATTTTTGCAAGCGACTAGAGTCGTTAGCTTGAGACTTAAGCGTGCGACTTACGTTAAATAACTCCCTGCCAGCTGATGCCATACTATTGTGACGCTGGCAGGTAGTAAGTACGTGGCTAAGCTGATTAATATCAAAGTTATCTAACTCTTCTATCTGAGTATTTTCAAGATAATCACAAAGGACAGTCGACGCTAACTTTTGATTTTGCGGATACCAAGCTTGCTTTAAGCGATCTATTTCATCTTTAACATCTTCTACTGTGATACGTGAAGAATCAGCCAATGTGCATAATCTTGTAATTGCAGAGCTCAAATCACGAAAGTTGCCAGTCCATAATGCCTCGTTTGAAGTGGCAAAACCAATGAAGGCATTTTTAGCTTCTTTATTAAATTGCACGCGATCCCCCATTTTTTTAGTATAGAGATCAACTTCGTAATCAATATTTGCTGGAATATCTTCTTTTCGATCTTTCAGTGCTGGTAATTCGTATGCCCACAGGTTAATACGAGCAAACAAGTCACTTCTAAAATGACCTTGAGCTATCTCTTTTTTTAAATCTCTATTGGTACCTGCAATCAACTGAAAATTGCTTTGAACAGGTGTATCGCTACCAACTGGGTGAAAAGTTTTATTTTCAAGAGCATGCAGCAGCATTGCTTGCTCTTCTAATCCCAGCTCGCCGATTTCATCTAAAAAAAGTACGCCATCATGTGCGCTCAATAAAAACCCATCTCTTGCTTGAAGCGCGCCAGTAAATGCACCTTTTGTGTGACCAAATAACGCAGCCATGGCATTCTCGCCTTTTAAAGTGGCACAATTTACAGAAACCAACGTGCCTTTTAGCATTGAACGCTTTTTCTTTAATTGAAATATACGGGTTGCAAGCTGGCTCTTACCCGCCCCAGTAGGCCCAGTTAAAAGCATGGGATCGTGTGAGCGAATTGCTACTTTTTCTATTTGTGTGATCAGTTGATTAAAGAAAATATTTTTAGTTTCTATACCGCCTTTTAAAAACTCCTTACCTTGCTGATGCTCAATATCAAACCGCGTAGCTAATTGATCATACTTAGATAAATCCAAATCGATGATCTGTATACGCCCTATAGATTTATTATTGTTATTATGATCTGGTGATGTTTGAATCAAACGCCCTGGAAAGTGCCGGCTTTCTGTAAGCAAGTAACTGCATATTTGCACAACATGCGTACCCGTTGTGATATGAAATAAGTAATCGTTTTTATCAGTATCAAAAGTGTAGTGTGAACACCAATCAAAGAGCTTGGCATACACTTCTTCAAAGTCCCACGGATCGCTAAAATTAAGCTGGTGCAACTGCACATTAGTTTCAGGAGAGACAGACTCAATATCCACTGCAACATTATTAGCAAGGCGACTACTGTGATTGTCATGCAGCATATGTAGCTGGTTAACGATAAGATTATCTTGACTACATAAACTTATATTAGGCCGCCACTTAGCCCATCGATCGACTCTCTTACCGACATAATCTAACTGCGTACCAATTAAGCTAACGACTACTGTATCTTTCACAACCGTATCCATATGGATAAAAACACTACACAAAACAATACAAAATAACGAAAGATCTATCAAGCGCAACAGCTAGAAATACACAAATTTAGTTAATTTAAGCCTTAAAAACAACAATTTAAAAACAAATAAAAATATTTAAACAAAACTGGCACATGACTTGTACTTACCTAGGAGTCTGATTAATTAGGTGTGATTCAAAAAGTCACTCTGGTGCGCTCAACACTGTTGCCGCGTATTCCCAATCAAACAACTATTAAAGTAGCTCAGAGGTAGAGCAACGGTTCATTGCCGTGTGCGAAGGTTCGAATCCTTCCTTAATAATACCCTTTAAAGGTAGCTCAACTGGTAGAGCAGCGGTTATACCGCCTGTTGTGGGTTCAAGTCCCACCCTAAATATAGATATAAAAACGTTAGTAAGTCGTTATTACCAATGTTTAGTAAACGCCTCAGGCGAATAAACGATGGCAAGCTGGATGCTCCCCATCGCTATGCAGTTTTAGGCCTTTATTAAACACGTATTTAACTCTTACTAACCCTTAATTTAAGGGAAGTAAAAACAATAAGGAATTTAAAATGTTAAGCAAAAAGTTGTTTCAAAAAATAGTCGAGATCACTGAAAACCAAAGAGTGCTTGTGTACAAAAATCAACAACTAATAGATGTACTCACACCTGGAAAACATAAACGTTGGGATTTTAAAAGTGAATTATCGTTTGAGTATTTTGATATAAACACGCTGTACTTTTCAGAACAAAATGCTGAAAGGCTGTATCGAAATAATCCACAGCTAAATGAACATATTTTTCACTGTAAGCTAAGTAATACGGAAGTGGGCCTGCTGTACGTTAATGACCTACTTGAAGGGATCGTCGCACCTAGCGAACAATTATATCTATGGCAAGACGCGGGTGATATTCGACTAGAGAAAGTATCTATCGACGAAGAAATAGCCCTAGATGATAAAACGCTTTTTTTAATTAACCGTGCTGGCGCAAATACAGCGTCACGTTTAATTAAAAGTGAGCGTACTGTTGCGGTTAAACCTATTGCGGATTTAAACATAGCAAAAGAGCACATTGGTTTACTGTATGTAAATGGTCAGCTATTAAAACAACTAACACCTGGTCATTACGGTTTTTGGCAATTTAATCATGAGATTGAATTAAAAACCTTTGATTGCAGAACGCAGTTACTCGAGATCTCAGGGCAAGAGATCCTCAGTAAAGACCGCGTAAGCCTGCGCATAAACTTAAGTGCCAACATTAAAGTCCATGATGCTCAGCTTGCAGCGCGAAGCGTTGATAACGTGAATGACTTTGTCTACAAAACTTTGCAATTAGCATTACGTGAAGCCGTTGGCACCAAATCGCTCGATGATATCCTTTTGGATAAGTTGTACGTAAATGAAACGGTAAAAGAGCTGGTTGCACAGTCTTTAACAGACATTGGTATCACCCTAGAGAATGTCGGGGTAAAAGACATTATTTTGCCAGGTGAAATGAAAATTATATTAAACCAAGTAGTTGAGGCGCAAAAAGCAGCAGAAGCCAATGTAATTAAAAGACGCGAAGAAACGTCAGCAACCAGAAGCTTACATAACACTGCAAAAATGATTGAAAACAACCCAACACTAATGCGTTTAAAAGAGCTGGAAGCATTAGAAAAAGTCGCCGAACGAATAAACAATCTGACCGTGTACGGTGGATTAGAAGGATTAATGAACGGCGCAGTAAAAATAGCCTAACCAGTAAGCGTTACGCAAAAATTAACAATGAAAAGAATTGAGGAAAACAAGAATGTGTAAAAATTATAACGTAATCGAAAACCAAGGTAGTGTACCAATTAAAGCGTGGACCAAAGGCGTCCCTTTTGAAGAGCAAGCTCAACAACAGCTAAACAATATTGCACGTATGCCCTTAGTGCATTCTCATATTGCCGTGATGCCAGACGTGCATTTAGGTAAAGGCGCAACCATTGGCAGTGTTATACCATCAGTAAATGCGGTTATTCCCGCCGCAGTGGGTGTTGATATTGGCTGTGGAATGGTCGCCACTAAAACAACTTTAACAGCAAGCCAACTACCTGATAACTTGTTGGCGATTAGACATGCTTTTGAGTCAGCAGTCCCGCATGGCAGAACTAGCAATAGAAGCAAAGCAGATAGAGGTGCATGGCATAACATACCCGATATAGTTGCGGGTGAGTGGCTAAAATTACAGGCGCGGTTTGAACTTATTTGTGAAAAACACCCTGCAATAAAAAAGAGCAATCACGTTAACCATTTAGGTACAATGGGGACAGGCAATCACTTTTTAGAGCTGTGTTTAGATGAGCACGATATTGTATGGATCATGCTGCACTCTGGCAGCCGTGGCGTGGGTAACCGTATTGGGACGTATTTTATTGAGTTAGCCAAAAAAGAAATGCAGCGCCATCAAGTCAATCTACCCGATATGGATTTAGCCTATCTTGAAGAAGGCAGTGACTTTTTTGATGATTACGTTGAAGCGGTTGAATGGGCACAAGACTTTGCCGCCAAAAACCGCGAAATTATGATGTTTAATGCCATAGCGGCATTAAGTAAGCAAATACCTGTAGCGTTCTCAACCCATGAACTTGCAGTAAATTGCCACCATAATTATATTTCGCGTGAGCATCACTTTGGTAAAGACTGCTTTGTAACACGTAAAGGGGCTGTTAGAGCCGAAAAAGGGGAAATGGGTATTATCCCAGGTAATATGGGCGCGCGCTCTTTTATTGTTCGTGGTTTAGGAAACCCTGAAAGCTTCAATAGTTGTAGCCATGGTGCAGGCCGGGTTATGTCTAGAACAAAAGCCAAGAAGGTGTACAGCGTTGAAGATCAAATTGCCGCTACACAAGGCGTAGAGTGCAGAAAAGATGCCGCTGTTATTGATGAGATCCCTCATGCATACAAAGATATTGAAAAAGTAATGGCAGCACAAAAAGACTTGGTTGAAGTGGTATATACCTTAAAACAAATAGTTTGTGTAAAAGGATAAAGATAATTATATGACCACAGAACTTATAAAAATAGATGGCTCACAAGGTGAAGGCGGCGGCCAAGTATTAAGAACCGCTCTAACACTCTCTATTTTGACCCAGCAAAATATTGAACTTTACAATATTAGAGCAGGTAGAAACAAAACAGGGCTATTACGTCAACACCTGACATGTGTTTTGGCGGCACAAGAGATTTGTGGTGCCAGTATTGAAGGCGTTGAACTTGGCTCAACGCATATTCGCTTTTCGCCGGGCAAAATAAAAGCCGGTAACTTTAATTTTGCCATTGGTAGCGCAGGCAGCACCGTATTGGTATGCCAAACAATTTTACCTGTATTGGCACTGGCACCAAACAGCTCAACCGTCACGTTTGAAGGCGGCACACATAATGGAATGTCACCTTCTTTGTGCTTTTTAGAACAGTCATTTTTGCCCATACTGAAACGCATGGGTGTTGATTGCCAGATTAAAACAACAGCACTCGGATTTTATCCTGCAGGCGGTGGAAAGTGGCAAATAAGCGTTCAACCAACAACAAAGCTTAAGCCAATTAAGTTAACTACTGCTGGTGCTCAATTTGCTGAACAAACGAGTAATTGCTCTTTAACGGCACTAGTAAGCTCACTGCCACCAAGCATAGGGCAGCGCGAAATTAACACAGCTAAAAAAGTACTCAATTGGCACGATGCACCAAGCCTTATGCAAAACGTGATCACCCCTGGCCCGGGTAACAGTTTTCAATTAGGTATTGATAGTGAAACGCATCGTTCTGTTTTTGAAGTGACGGGAGAAAAAGGGTTATCAGCGCAAAATGTAGCAAAACGTGCAGCAGGCAGAGTCAATGTATTTATTCAATCTCAAGCGGCGGTTGAAGAGTACTTAGCCGATCAACTATTACTCCCCATTGCACTGGCAGGAAGCGGCAGCTTTACAACAACTAAACCTAGCTTGCATACAATAACGAATATAAATGTTATTAAACACATATTAGGAAAAGAGATACAGTTAAAGCAATTAACACAGTGCCTGTGGCATGTTTCACTAGCACAAGACACTTAAGCAGGATTAAAAATACAGCGGTAAAGTAATGAATAATAAACTTAAAAAAGTCTACTTAGTCGGCGGAGCAGTGAGAGACTCATTACTAGGCCATCAGTCAAAAGACAAAGATTATGTTGTAGTAGGCGAGACACCTGCCACCTTAATCGCATTAGATTATCAGCCTGTTGGCAGTGATTTCCCGGTTTTTTTGCACCCAAAAACCAAAGACGAATACGCATTAGCCCGTACTGAACGAAAAAATGGCAAAGGCTATACTGGCTTTACAGTGGATGCCAGCACTTCGGTGACTTTAGAAGAAGATTTAGCTCGGCGGGATTTAACCATTAATTCAATGGCGATGGATGATCAAGGCAATATTATCGATCCTTTTAATGGCCAAGCTGATTTAAAAAACAAAATACTCAGGCACACTACCGCCGCTTTTGCAGAGGATCCCGTACGCGTGTTACGGATTGCACGTTTTCTTGCCCGTTTTGGTGAGCAATGGTCAATACACCCAGACACTCAAGCGCTTATGAACAAACTAAAAGAAAGCGGCGAACTTGCGCACTTAGTACCCGAACGTGTATGGAATGAGACCGAAAAAGCATTGAGCGAGAAACACCCGCAGTTATTTTTTCAAGCGCTTAATGGTTTAGGGCTATTTCCTGAAATTGAAGCGATGCAAGGTATCCCTCAACCTAAAAACCACCACCCTGAAGGGGATGTTTACATTCACACCATGCTGGTACTAAAGCGAGCTGCTGATTTAGGTTTTGATATTGAAACACGCTTTGCCGCCCTCACCCACGACTTTGGCAAAGCCTATTGCTATCAGCAGTATGGGAATTTACTTGGTCATGAGCAAAGAGGTATTAAGGTAATTAATGAATTTTGCGAACGCTTAAAAGTACCGAATAAATTAAAAGCGCTGGCAGTTTTAACAAGTGATAACCACACCCGCTGTCACACATTATTTGAGCTAACACCTAAAAAAGTACACAAACTCATTGTTGAAAAAATGAATGCGCTTGAACATCCACACCGTTTTTTACAGTTTCTTCAAGCGTGTTTATGTGATGCGCAAGGTAGGGGCGAAGACTTTGTAAATAAAGACTATCCACAATTCCAATTAGCGCAGTCACTATTAAATGCATTAAAGCAACTCGACAGAAAAGCCATAGTACAACAAGCAATTTCAAGAGGTAAAAGCGGCCCGCTAATTGGTGCAGCAATGCGAGAAGCGGAAATAAATTGTTTACGCGATTGCCTAACCGAATTAAAAAATAAAGAGTTACACCATGAAAATAAATAACCAAGAAAATACGGTAGATCAGCGCATCAACAAAGATATTCACACTGAAATACTACGCAGAATAAAAGCCGCAGAAGCTGAGCACAATGTTAAGGTACTTTACGCGATAGAGTCAGGTAGCAGAGCGTGGGGGTTTGAATCTCCTAACAGCGATTACGACGTGCGATTTATTTACGCGCACCCAACAGACTGGTATTTAGCAGTAAACCTTGAAGATAAACGCGACGTGATTGAATACCCAATCGTCGATGAAATAGATATAAACGGCTGGGATATTCGCAAAGCCCTAAAATTATTTTATAAATCTAACCCCGCGTTTATCGAGTGGCTACAATCACCCATTGTGTATGTAGATGACCACCACTTTGCAACAAAAGCGCGCGAATTACTGCCACTTATCGCGTCATCAACACGAGGAATTTATCACTACTTGCATATGGCTAAAGGCAATTTCCGTGAATATCTTAAAAAAGAGCAAGTCCCCCTGAAAAAGTATTTCTATGTTTTAAGGCCTTTATTAGCAATTATGTGGCTTGAAAAATATAACGAGCCGGCACCTATCGAATTCGATACTTTACGTAAGTTAGTAGCGGACAATACCCAGCTTAATCAGGCAATATCGGCACTGCTGGCATCAAAACGCGTCAGTTTAGAGAAAGAGTATATTAAAAGTGTGCCAGTGATTAATGAGTTTATTGAGTCAGAACTAGCGAGACACGAAAACTACACATCAAAATTTGAAACAAGAGACGTCGATTTTGAAGAATTAAATCAATTTTTTGTTGAAGTGCTTGAGTCCAACTAAGTATTACTCAAAGTAAATAAACATTAGACTCATTTAGGAGAACTGAGATATGAATGATTCAAAGAGTACTATTCGCCAAAGAGCAGATGAAATTAAAGCATACCAATGTAAAAATTTAATCGCGGTTCTAGAAAATCCTATGGATATTAAAAATATAGGCGCAGTCATTCGTAATGCAAATGCGCTTGGTGTTGAAAAGATTTATGTTGTTGATTCTCGACATTCTTTGTCTGATGACTGGGAAGAATTAAGAGGGCGAAAATCACTATCCAGAATCTCTGTCTCAGCTTCAAAGTGGACTTTTGTTAAACGCTTTAATAGTACAGAAGAATGCTTTGCGCATCTGCAAAAAAATAGGTTTGTATCAGTAATAACCTCTCCACACATTAAGGGTAAACTAAATCAAATCCTTCATGAGGCGGATTATACTCAACCGAAGTTAGCTGTATGGTTTGGTAACGAATCACGAGGTGTAAGTGATACAGTTGTAGATAACAGTGAGTTTTGTATTTCAATTCCCATGTTCGGTATGATTGAGAGCCTAAATTTAGCAACGACTACCGGCATAGTTCTTTATGAAATCACAAAGCAGCGCCGCGAATATCAAGCTAAATATAAACGGGCCCATAGAAAACCCTAGCAATGTCTAAATCGTAATTTCTATTGATAATAAAAAGTTAAATGGTAAATTGGTTTATCTTAAAAAACTTTCTTTAGCACCTAGCTAAATTAAAATGAAAATTTATCCTTTATTCGGTATTGGCAATATTACTTTCGGTATGAGTCAAATAGACGTTCAATCAATTATTGGTAAACCAAAACAAACAAAAAAACAGACTGCTAAAGAAGATGATTCCATACATGAAGTTTGGTGTTATGACACACTAGGTTTACAGCTTGAATTCGATTCATTCTATGAATTTAGGCTAAATCGTATAAAAATCACATCTAGCGACTTTTGTATTTATGGTGAGCCGCTTATTGGGTTACCAGAGGAAAAGCTTGTTGGGCTATTGCCAAAAGTAATATTAGATAGTGAATACAATGGTTATAAACAATACACCGTTTCGGATCTTAAATTAGAGGTTATTTTAGAGGATAAAGTTGTTCGTGAAACTACTTTAGAGCCGGATCCCAACGTAGAGTTTTTGAAGTATTGTTCAAAAAGTTTACAGCGTAGATTTACTTGCCAACGCATATTAAAAAACGATGTAAGACGTCACGAAAGAATAATAGCCGCTGGGCTTTACGTTATTGAAAAAGGCTTAACTGATTCTACTAGCCTTGGATTTTTACCATCGGATATAGAATGGTTTTTAGGAAGTTATCTTTCAATTAACCCTAAAACTAGGGATCTTTGGTGTGATGGAGTTGAACTGAATAAACTAGACTTCGTCACTAAAAATACAGCATCGATATATGCTACTGCTGATATTTTATCTTCAATTGATAATAGTGCTTATGACACATGTGAACTTCAAGGTTACATCACTATCTCCTCTAATGGTAAAAAGCTAAAAAACTATAACTTAAAATTAAAAAGACGAGAAAATGTCATCACTATAAATAAGTAGGCTAGTATTTCCAGCCTACTTTATTCAATAAATTAATTTAATAAAAAAAGGAGCCGTATTCAGACAAAATTACTCCTTTTCCGCCAATAATAAGCATTCTGTGACCTTCAGTAACTGAAGGCCACTCAAACTTATTTAACTGACTAGTAATAACGTCATCACCCACATTATGCTTTCTACTTTTGTTTTGACTACGTAGTGTGCTTTCTTTAACTTGCAGAGCAACAATCGTAATTAAAGCGCCGTAATTTAGCCCAAGATCACAAATAATTTGTCTAAAGTCTTTACGAAAATTGGTCGCATCCCAAACAATATTTTGCTTATTTGCTAATGCCGTTTTTAATCGTGATTTAGCTAACTGTAACATCTGCCCTCGATTTTTTTGGCAGTGCCTTTTCCCATTAAGCTCTTCACGAATATCATCTAATGAAACAACTTCAAATCCTGTTAAGTTTTGTGCAATCCAAGTAGATTTACCACTGCCGCTAATGCCACACATCACATAAAGATGGCTGTACTCTAAAGCACCTTGATAATTTTTCGCTAGGGCTTCTTCAACCATACTAATTTGACCATTTGCCAGCTGACGAATAGCATAGCCATTTAAATACGCTTGTTCTGCAAGAGAAGATTTAACCTGAATAGGCTTTAAAATTGAGTGAGTTGCCTTACTCTCGTCCCACAATTCATACTCTTGAGCAAACATTTTAAACTGCTCCAACAAATCAATTTGTTGCGCTAGATCTGTGCATGTTCGCCCTTTCATATCAGCTAATTCAAGCCAATAAAGTAACTCTAAGTTGGCATTTAAAGAAAGGTGCAGGTAATCACTGTAACTTTGATTTTTAATCACCAAACGTTTTGGCATTTGATGAAAACCCACTAATCCAATAATGCTATTAATTGCTTTATACCCAAGGGGTAACTCAAGTAACTTAGTCGCTAAATAATTTGCACCTGCCTCCTCATGTTTTGGCGCAACTACACGTTCAACTCCCTCTATCAGCTTGCGTTTTGTAGTGATTGGCTTAGCAATATCATGCAATAAAGCAGATAAGATCAATACCTGCCTTTGAGCGCCTTTTATATGTTCAGCATCATTGACTAGTATTTCATACAATTGACTCAACACCATATCAGTATGAATGGCAACATCACCTTCAGCATGCCAGATACTGTCTTGCTCAGTGTCAGCAAACTGATACAGTAAAGGGAACACATCTCCCAAATACTCTACACACTCAGCAAAATCTGGTGAATGATTTAAAGCTAAACTGTCTAACCAAGTGGCTAATTTTTTCATCTTAGCCTCCCTTGTTTGTATTTTTAGTGCTTAACCCATTAGGGATCACGTCAGCATGCATCCAATGCTTATCGGTGATCACATGGTTGCTTCTCACCCACTTCGCGACACTTTCTTTGAACTGTGAATAATGAAAGCCATCAGCAAGCCTAACCACATAGCCTTCTTGGTATTGAGTATCCAATACTATGTCTTTTATTGTTTTTTCGCACCATAAGCCAACATACAACTCTTTTGGAGTGATCAGCCCTAATTGTGCAAAAAACTGTTTGCTGTCTTGCCAACTTAAGCATTCGTTGTTTTCGTTCCATAGCGAAAATGCCATAAAATAACTAGCTAATGATTCATAGCTAATCGAATGCCTTGCATATAGGTTTTCGCCACAGATACGCCATCCTTGCGGAATTTTGTAGCCTAGCTCCGCTTGCAACGCTTTTACCCATGTTCTTGATGGGTGAAAACGACTATCAATCGAACGAGCATGTACAAAGTCACTGTAAATAGTCGTATTTTCGCCATCCATTTTTTCAGTAACAACAACTTGCTTATTTGCAAAGCAGCTTAAATTACCTTGGTGTATATCATCATCTGTTGCACCCGGTGACCAAGGTAAATGCGGGGTGCGAGGGTATTTAACTCTCATCATGTAACTCCAACTGTAAACGTTAAGATTGAACATTGTGTTCACTCTTCTAATAGTTTTAAGCACCGCATAACAATCTCTCCAATACTGAAATGGCAAAATTAAATATGCGGTGTTGAGATGGAATTACATTGTTCTACCCTCTTACTTCAATTTACATTAGCGCTAAATAGCTGCCAACGCTTTGTTTTATAATGCTTACTAACTCTTTATCCATATATTGATATTCATCAGCAATATCTAATACTTGAATATCTTTATACGTTAATAAATGTCCAAATTGCGCTTTAAGTCTATTTTTGTGTTTGTGCTCCATAACAAATATGACATCAGCCCATTGCATCATTTTGGCATTCGCCGTTCTCTTTGCATTAGGGCTTGTGCCTGCAGAGCTAACAGCAAGCTCTGGGTGATTTTTCCATACTTGCTCACCCGTTGGGCTTCGCCACTGATTCCGACTACAAATGAAAAGTACATTTGTCACTTTATGTTCCTTCATTAACTATGCACTCCTTTATTAACTGAGCGGTCATGTTTTAAAGTAAACTTTTCACCAGTAAAAGTTTTTACTGGGTTACCACGTTCAACTTCCCAGTGCTGCTGCCAACGTGCTGTTTCTTGCTGAGTCATTTTATCCAACGCTACTTGCTCTAGTTTTTGAAACAACAACACACTTGCTAAACGCTTATTGGCATGTTGACTGCGCTCACTCTCAACACGTACCGAAATCCCCGTTGCTGTGTGGGTTGCTCTTATCGCTGAATCAGTAGTATTAACATGTTGACCGCCAGCGCCAGACGCGCGACATGTTTGAAAAGTTACGCCTTTATCAAGCTTACTTTCATCAATATCGAACAGTTGCCCGCTAAAAAACCAGTTTTTACGTTTATGCTTAGGCCGATACTGACTTTGACATACCCACAACATAGTACCTTGCCATGACTGAGCTAATTGCTTAGCCGCGCTATTGGCTGTTGAATCAAGTTGCAATAAAACCGACTTTAAACATTCTCGTTCGGTTGCGCTAATAGCCTCAACAATCTCGAGTTCTATGCCTTGTGCGAGGCATTGTTTTTTAATCATTTTTAACGCTAAACTTACAGCTTTACAGCACTCAATAGGTCCTTGCCCTGCTGATAATTGCAGTAATATCATGATCAACAACCTCCATTTGTTTTGAAGGTTAAAACTGGTCGTAACTTAGCGACCACCTCTATTAACCCTGCATCAACCATATCACTTATAACCGTTTCACACTTTTTGTACGCTTGGGGTGCTTCGTCGTATAACAACTCCTTGTTACCACAAACAACTCTGCTACCTAACGCTGTACGATATAAATCTTCGCGCTTATATTTATGACCTAATCGGCCATGGCATTCACCGCGCTGCCATTTTCGCCCCGCGCCATGCGCAAGTGAGAATAAACTAGTATTGATACTTTCCTGCACTGCTAAGTCATTATCGCTCGACTCTGTAAATACAGGCTTTATAAGATAACTGTAATCGCCACGAGAGCCTGGGATCACTACATAACCTTTATCACTCGGTGTTGCACCTTTTCTGTGTAACCAGCCAGCGCATCCGTCAATGTTTTTAGCCGATACTAAATTATGGTTAATATCTAAGCTACACTCACCATTTGCTCGTATAGCCTCTAAAAACCGCTTAGCAATCAACTCACGATTAAGCTCTGCAAAGCGCACCGCTTCATCATGCTTGCTCATGTAATCTTTAAAGTCAGCATCATTTTCACATAAGCCATCGTGATTATGACCCGCTATATGTTCAACCAATATTGATTGCCCTAACCCACGCGAGCCTGAATGAACCAATAATTGAAGATGCTTTTTACTTAGCCCTAACTCATCTAAGGCACTTTGATTGTATATCTCATCAATAGCTTGAAACTCAGCAAAATGATTACCTCCACCAATGGTGCCCAAGGCACTATCATAACCCTTGGTAGTAATATTTTTTGCCGCTTTGCTACTTTCTATGATTGAGAACCAACTTTCATCAAGTGGCAGCTCAATATGTGTAAATTTTTTGGCTAGTTTATCTAGATTTACTTTTGCTACTTTTGCTGTGGTTTGCCACAGCGCCATACCACAGCCAATATCGTTACCCACTAATGCAGGGTAAATTTTGTTGGTAGTGAAAAATGCAGCCCCGATAGGATACCCTCTACCTGGGTGTAAATCAGGCATGCCCGCAACGCGCTGCATACCATTTAGCTCTGATGTTTTGATCAGTTGCTGTATCGCCAGCCCCTCAATCCACGTATCAGCAGACGCAATAAGGCTAACTTTATCAGTTATTTTTTGGACGGATTTGCCCATAATACCAATTCCTTTTTCTTTGTTAGAAAAATAGGATTAAAACGAAATACGAATTGGCAGGTCTGGATCTATTTTGAAATCAAACGAAAGGAACGCGTTTAAACGCAATGTTTACCTAAATGTACTTAATATATAAAAGCGTGTTTAAGTAACAAGTTTCTTATCGGATAAGACCTGCAAAGGATGTTGATGTCATTGTCATAGTATTTTCTCCTTCACAGTTAGTTGATGAATCCAACACTTAGGGTAAGTGCTGAACAATTGAACGAGCGCATGTTAATCAGTTTTTGAACATAAAGCAAACTAAAATTATGGCGTGTTTTATGTACTCCTATATTTTATATATATGTTGTTACACGAGTATTTGCCCGCAGTAGATATTTTAACTTACATACATGTTCTGTAAAACGAAGTGATTCAACAAGAAAACAAGGATAAAAGTAACCATTAACTAGTTAGTAGGAAATTTTGCGATTAACTCAGGTACTATGTTGAGGTAAGGGTATAAGTTCTTCTTTGAGCTGAATTGGTTAACTCCATGTTTGTCAAAATAGCTGTCTTAACAAAATTTGTGCCAGCTCTTTTTTATTTCTAATAACTTCCACACAGTAGTCACTTTTTATCTAACCATTTGTTCATAGCTTGATCGTAGGCGTCGGTTACTTTTGTTTTAGCACAAGTGGTGCCTACTAAATAACTATCTGGTAGGTCACTTTTTGGCATTACACCAGCTCCTATCGATACCTTTTTAAAGCAGTTATCTCCGAGGCGATAGATAGTTAATTGCATGCTTTGCTTTTCAACTTTTAATGGGTCTATGCTGGTTTGCTGGTGCTCCTTTGGCACAGTAATACGCAGTGGTTGTGCTAAAGCTTGTGACGTTGGAGGTGTTGATGGGAATGTATTTTGCTGTTGCTTTAGTATGCTCTTTAAACCTAATTTAAGGTCTATTTTTTTATAGCTGTTAGAGTCTGTTTGTGCCTTGGGCGTTACAGGCTTTATTGTTTTTTTAATTTTTACAATCGTGTTTGCAGCAGGAATAATTGGTTTTTCAAGCTTTTTCAACAGCGTGGCTTCGTCGTGCTGGTTGCTCTTCTTTTCTATTGTAGGCAATGACTTAGGCAACGCCATACTAACCATGTATGCTTTAATTGGGGGAGTATCTATCGCTACAAATTTTGGGGTTTTAACACTCATTAATATTGAAAAAATTATCCCGTGGAGCAGTAATGAAATAATAAAAGGCCAGCGCCACGTTGTCACAATATTTGTTCCCTAAACAATAAGTGTTCCCTATAACACTAATTTAATATGACCACATAGGCGCTACAAAGTTCCTAATATTAACACTATGTTATTATTTTTCTTAGCATTGACCAAATATTCAAACTCTTGTTTGAAAATGGATGTAATAAGAATTATGCAACTGCTCATTATCAATAACCTTAAATCAGCTAGAGAAAATGAGCATGTTGTAGCATATCTCACTACGGGCAAACTTTATTGTCTCTGCACAAGCTAACAATACTGCCCTGCTGCGAAGCCGCAGCTCCACGCGTATTGAAAATTATAGCCGCCTAGCCAACCGGTTACGTCGGTTACTTCACCAATAAAGTACAGCCCTTGGGCTTTTTTCGCTTCAAAGGTTTTTGAGCTAAGTTCGTCGGTGTCTATACCGCCTAGAGTTACTTCCGCTGTGCGGTAACCTTCGGTGCCGTTGGGTTTAATTTGCCAGTTATGAATGTAATTAGCTAGCTCGTCAATTTGGCTATGGGTGAGCTGATTTACATTGCAATCTGGAATAGCTTTACTCTCATGCAGTATTTCAATAAAGCGTTTTGGCAAAATAGTCGCTAGGCTATTTTTTAATGATTTTTGTGCTTGGGTTTCTCGCCATGTTGCTAATTGCTCTGTTAAATCAAGCTCTGGTAACAGGTTTATAGTCACTGCTTGCCCTGCTCGCCAAAATGAGCTGATTTGTAATATAGCGGGGCCTGATAAACCACGGTGAGTAAATAGGATGTTTTCTTTAAAACTTGTGCCGTCTTCACTGCTGACGATACATGGCACGCTAATACCCGATAACCCTTCAAAGCGGTCCTTATCATGTTGGTGCAAGGTAAATGGTACAAGTGCTGCCATGGTCGGTAATACTTTTAAGCCAAATTGCTCAGCAATTTTATACCCTATTGGTGTTGCGCCTAGTTTTGGCATGGTTAAGCCACCAGCGGCAACAACGAGTGACTCACAGCTGTATGACTGTTGTTCTGTGATCACGAGATAGCCAGTAGCGGTTTTTTCAACGCTAAGCACTTCGTTACGCAGCGCAACATTAACACCCGCCCACTCGCACTCAGTTAGCAAAATATCAACGATATCTTGTGCGCTATTGTCGCAAAATAACTGCCCAAGGGTTTTATGGTGATACGCCAAACCGTGTCTGTCCACCAGCTCAATAAAATCATGCTGGGTATAACGGCTTAAACACGATTTTACAAAGTGTGGATTACCACATAAATAATTCTCAGGGCTGGCGTTTTCATTGGTGAAGTTACAACGTCCGCCGCCGCTGATGAGAATTTTACGACCAGGCTTTTTGCCCATATCAAGCACTGTAACACTGCGGCCACGGTATCCTGCTTGTGCTGCACACATTAGACCTGCGGCTCCGGCACCGATCACTATTACATCTACTTGGGTCATTTGTTCATCTCATGAGGAAATTTTTGCAATTGTAGCAAATTTAAAAGTACAAACTGAGCGGTATTTCACTATTTTATTATTAACAACAAAGTCTGAAAAAATAAATGTTCACCTCGCTATTCTACAAATTAATTAATACTTTATAACCACTACAACAACATAATAAAAGTCATAAAATCGTATTTAGCCATATAAACATCCCGATATAACTAAAATAGAGACATTAATAATAAAACGTTATTTTAACTATTTTAACAGATCATTTACTTTTGTTCCCCTTCACGACAATTCATCGTGAAGCTTAATAACAATCTAGGGATAATTATGACAACAAGAAAAACATTTAAAAAATGCGCTGTAGCGCTTACTGTAAGCGCAATATTTGCAGCGACATCAAGCATGGCAAATCCTAGCGAAGCAATAACACCATCTATTGCTGACATAACAACAAAACTACAAAGCCAAGCTCCTCTCGGTACACGTTTTATCATCAAATATAAAAATAACGCTGATGAAATGAGCACAATGTCGGCTGCTGAAACTAGCCCACAAATGATGAATAAAAAGGCCCAAGGCTTTGTTAAAAACTTTACTAGTAAAAAAGGAAAAGTTAAGGCGCAATATATCCGTGCAATGGCGTTGAGCAACCATCATGTTATGCGTGCAAATAAAAAACTAAGCGCTGACGAAGCCCAACAATATATGCAAGAAGTAATGGCTTCAGGCAATGTTGAATATATTGAAATCGACCAAATGTTAAAACCATTTGCAACGCCTAACGATCCTCGTTATGACGACCAATGGCATTACTATGAGCAAGCTGGCGGATTAAACCTTCCAACTGCATGGGATACCGCAACAGGTAGCGGTGTAACGGTTGCAGTACTTGATACAGGTTATCGCCCACATATTGATCTTGATGCCAATATTTTACCTGGCTACGATATGATTTCGGATACGTTTGTTGCGAATGACGGCGGCGCACGCGATAGTGATGCACGCGATCCTGGTGATGCAGTTTCTGCCGGTGAGTGTGGTAATAATAACAGTGCACAAGGTTCAAGCTGGCACGGAACCCATGTTGCAGGTACTGTTGCAGCCGTTACGAATAATGGCGAAGGTGTTGCTGGTGTTGCTTATGATGCTAAAGTTGTTCCGGTACGCGTACTTGGTAAATGTGGTGGTTTAACATCTGATATTGCCGACGGTATTATTTGGGCATCTGGCGGTTCGGTATCTGGCGTACCTGCTAATGCTAACCCTGCTGATGTCATCAATATGAGTTTAGGTGGCAGCGGCTCTTGTAGCTCAACAACACAAAACGCGATTAACCAAGCACGTAATAACGGCACTGTAATTGTCATTGCCGCAGGTAATGATAACGACAATGCTAACAACTATAACCCTGGTAACTGTAATGGCGTAGTAAATGTTGCATCGGTTGGTCGTAATGGTGGGCGAGCTTACTACTCAAACTATGGTACATCTATCGATGTTGCAGCACCTGGTGGTGCGCAAAGCTTTGCTAATGATTCAGAAGGTGTTTTATCTACACATAACTCAGGTTCATCAAGCCCTTCTAGTGACAGCTATCATTACTCACAAGGTACATCGATGGCAGCACCTCATGTTGCTGGTGTTGCTGCTCTTATTAAACAAGCAAAGCCAACTGCAACGCCTGATGAAATTGAAAGCATATTAAAATCAAGCACTCGCTCATTCCCTGCCACATGCAATAACTGTGGTACTGGTATTGTTGACGCTGCAGCCGCAGTTGCTGCTGCAAGCGGTGGTACTACACCACCGGTTGGCGGCAATGAGTTACTTGATGGCCAAGCTCAAACGGGCCTAAGTGGCGCTGCGAGTAGTGATACTTTTTATACAATGACTGTACCAAGTGGCGCAAGTAATGTGACTTTCACTATGAGTGGCGGAACGGGAGATGCTGACTTATATGTACGCTCAGGTAGTAAACCCACTACATCAACTTATGATTGTCGCCCTTATAAAGGAGGTAACAGCGAAGAGTGCTCTATAGATAACCCAACTGCTGGCACATACCATGTAATGGTACGTGGTTACTCGACTTACTCAGGCGTTAGTTTAGTGGGTAATTTAACAACCTCTGGTAGTAGCGGTAATCCACAAGCTGGCGGTGGCACAATCGCAGATATTACGGCTAATGCAGGGCAATGGAAACATTATACCCTTGATGTTCCAGCAGGAATGGCAAGCTTTACCGTAACAACGTCGGGTGGCTCTGGTGATGCTGACTTATTCGTTAAATTTGGCAGTCAACCAACCAGCTCTAGCTATGATTGTCGCCCTTACAAAAATGGTAACGCTGAAACATGTACGTTCAGCAATCCACAAGCGGGCACTTGGCACATGAGTGTGAATGCGTATAAAACCTTTGCCGGTTTAACGCTTGACGCACAATACCAGCCTTAATTAGCAATAAGGCATAGGGTTTGTATTAAACTCTATGCCTATAAGTGCTATTTGCCAGTTCCCTTGGTAACTTTGGCCGAATGAAAGTTCGGCTTTTTTAGCTCTTTTTTAAAGCTTTTCAAGTACCGCTTCTGCGCGACTTACTGCAAACTCTTTATCTTGTTCAACAAATAAACCTGTGACTTGCTGATCTTCAACAATCATTGCATAACGCGTTGAGCGTACACCACCAAATGCAGCAGTGTCTTTATCTAAACCAAGTGCTTTGGTAAAGCTAGCATCGCCATCGGCAAGCATCTCGATTGCTTGAGCATTATGTTGCTCACCCCATGCTTTCATTACAAACGCATCGTTTACTGATACACAGTAAATAGCGTCAACGCCTTTGGCTTTTATTTTATCTGCTAGAGTAATAAATTCAGGTAAATGTGCATTTGAACACGTAGGTGTAAACGCGCCTGGCACTGCAAATAACACCACTTTTTTACCTGCAAAAAGTGTTTCATTGGTAAGTGTTTGCATACCGTCGTCAGTAAGCTGTGTAAGACTAACAGCTGGTAATGTTTGACCTTGAGAAATCATGATATTTCCTTTTAAAGTGATGGGTTTTGAACAACACCAAAATAGCACAAAAGCGCAACCAACCCTAACATCGTGTTGCGAGTAATTGTGCCTTTGCAAGCAAAGTTACAATCCTAAACTACTGCGAATAGTATGCATTTGCTGCTGTAAACGCTGATGAATATCAGCCACTAATAAACTGGATTCACTCACCTGCCCTTTCATACTTTGCATTGACTGGCTGAAGTTTTCTAACAATGAGTTTTGCTGCTTTGCCAACTCCATTGCATCAAAAGCGACTTTGTTAGCATCCTGTGCATTATGAGCTACCCCTTCGGAGTTTCGTTTCAGCTCTTGGGCATTATCGGTTTGCAATTGAGCATCATCAGCTAATGCTGATATTTGCGTTGACACCATAGTTGAGTTTTCACTCAATAGATTGAGCTGGTTATTAATATCACTCAGCGAACCTTGTGTTTGCCGAGCTAACTTGCGCACTTCATCTGCAACCACAGCAAAACCACGGCCATGTTCACCTGCGCGCGCTGATTCGATCGCAGCATTGAGTGCCAGCAAATTAGTTTGATCTGCAATATTGCGGATCACTTCAATAACTTTCCCTACATCTTGTACACCACTGAGCAACTCTTGCAAGCTATGTAAACCATGCTCCACCCGCTGTTGTGTATTTGAGCTAGCACTGAGCATGTTTTGGGCAAACCCTAAACTTTGCTCCATTGCTGAAAACGTATGCTTGGCGTTATCTGCTACTTTGCCGTTTATATCGTTTACTTGCTCACCAATATGTTGAATATCAGCCAATAATTCTTGATTTTGTTCAACTTGATGATGACTGGCATCTGTTTGCTGACTTATCGTATGTAGATGCTCGCTCATTTCTTGCATAAAATCGTTAATCACCTTGAGCATTTGTGCACGCTCTTCAGCCTCTAACCGTTGACGCTCAATTAACTGGTTAAAGTAACTAGCTATTTCACCAACTTCTGTTTTTGAGTTACTACTTTCAATATTTTTTAATTCGTTACTTTCGATTAAAAATGCAAAGCCATCACGTAGTTGACGAAGCGGGGTTAATACTTGATTTCGCTGTACAAAGTAAACACCAACAGCCAATACAACCAACATGCCAATGGCAATGCAAAACACTACGAATACTCGCTGCTTTAACGTACCTTGCTGAATTTTAAGTTGCTGCTCAGCATTTATCACCGTGTCAGAAAGTGTACTGATCTGTTTGCGCAGAGCCTGTATGCCTGTTTGACGCTGCTGAGCTTGTGCAATGGTGTTCTCTAAATCACGTGGGTAGCGGTTCGGCCAGCTTCTTAGCTCTGCCTTAATTTCACCGGCTAAATCTTCGGCTTCTTCATCTATAAACAAACTATCTTCATCAACTTCACTCATAACGCCCAAGTTTTCAAGCTCGTCAATCTGCTTTGCTAAACGGTTTAAGTTAGCAATACTTTGTTGTAAGTTGGTTTGTGTGTCTTGATCAAAACTAAGCATTAGCTGATAAGTAAACAACGACAAATTTGTCACTTCGCGGTAGTAATCACTGGCAAGCTGATAATAAGCCTGCGCGTTAGTATTTTGTTGCCCTGCTTTGTTAGCATAACCAATCAAGGAAGATGCTGAGCCCGCCATTTGCCTAAGTGCATTATCAAGCAATGCTGTTTCATTACCTGAAAGTTTACCTAAAGCACGATACTTACCTTTTATATCAGTATCGAGTTGGCTTAATTGCAGATCTAACTGTTGTTTTAAATCAATTGGTAAAATGGCAAGTTGGGTGTCTTTTACTTGGCTAATTAAATCCGACGCTTTCCCTAAATACTGACTATCGCCCTGTGCTAAGTAATCTTCTAGTAAGCCTTTTAAATCAACAAGTATTTTATTTTTTAATTGATTATAAGATTGGTCTTGTTGTTCGAGTTTAACTAAGGTTTGACTTGCCCAGTACAAGGTTCCGCCTAACAGCAGGCTAGCCAATGCCAGCAAAATAGCCAGCAACCGAGTGAATGATGACACGCGCATGAAATTAAATTCCTTTGGGTAACTGCGCGTACACTATTAACTATTTATGACAATTTAATGAAAGCCGATATGAAACACTTATAACTTTATAGGAACAAAAATAAAAAATACGAATAAAGCTTCACACCATGGCGGCTTTGACATACACATCAAAGCGATTCTTTTTGGTTTTTATTTGCATGCTTGGCGTTTGGTTGTTTAAAAACGGTGCGTAGTCGGGGCGTTTAACTACCACTCGCTTGCTGGCAAGTGGGTAGGCAAATGCGAGTAAGTCATCAGCATCATTATCTGCGCCAACCAAGTCTTGAAACACCCGCATTTCTTTTTTAACCAGTGCTGACTTTTCACGGTGTGGAAACATTGGATCCAAATAAACCACATCTGGCATACTTTCGCATTGCGCGAGTAAGGTATGACTGGAGCCAAACACTAGGCTCATGTTTTGCTTCATCCACGGACCAATTTCATTATCGCTATAAGCACGTTGCAAACCATCATAAAGTAATGCTGCAACAACCGGATGGCGCTCATGTAAAATCACTTTACAACCCAGCGATGCTAACACAAAACCATCACGGCCAAGCCCTGCGGTCGCATCTAGAACAACGGGGGTCGCTCCTTTATTTAAACCCACCGCTTTAGCAATTGATTGCCCTTTACCGCCACCGAATTTACGCCGATGAGCAACAGCCCCAGTTACAAAGTCAACGCTAATAGCGCCAAGTTTTGGTTCATCGGTTTTTCGTAAGCTTAAGCCTTGATCATCATAATGAAGTGAAAAGCCTTCGCTTTGTGCCGCCCACTCAGCGAGCCCAAAACGCAGCTCAATTTCATTAAGATAAGGACGTACTTCTTTAAAAGGACACTGTATAACCAAAATAAACTCCGACCGTAAATAGCTTGCGAAGTATATCAATTGCTTAACGCTATAGCACTAAAATAGCTCAATATCAGTTTGCGAAGTAACGTCTTGAGAGTGCTCTGACGCGGCTGTGTTGCTCAAGCTTTCTATCAATTCGCTGCGCGATTCAATAATGTGATTGAGCTGATGCTTAATAAAAGCCAAGTCATCATTCAAGATAGTTAACTGTAATTGTGTTTGCTCTAATTGCTCAACCTGCAATGCCAACGCTTGGTTCGCAGCAAAAGCGGGATCTTGCTGCATAAGTGCACGTAATTCAGATAACTGAGTTGTCAATTTAGCTACGGTTTCTTCACGCGCCTCGCTACTGACAAATAATTGCGAAGAAAGCTCATTAAAAGCATTACCAACCGCATGCGCTTGGGCTAGCGCCATTTCCTTTACTTCCATATCTTGAATTTTGGCATTGGTCACCTCCAAAATATGCGGGAATAAATCTTTATAGCGACCATACAGCACAACATCATCTAAAGGCATATTTTTAATTAAAATAGACACTTTCGGGTAATTAACAATAGTACGACTACTAAAATCAACAAAGCGATTAGAGTAACGGTGCTTTTCTAATAACTCTTGCTCTAACGGACAAACACCACCGTCATCAGTACACACAACTCCTACATCTTGATACCAAAATGCCACAACCACATCGAGATTCAGCGGTCGGAAGAATTCAAAAAAATAGGCCGATAATGATTGCACATCATGGGCGTGATAGGTTTGCCCAACATAACGCATTATGCGCCCCATATCGCCGGAGTCAGTCATGGCGATTTCAGCAGTGCTCTGCGCGCGCGCAACATCATTTTTTAACTTAATAGAATGCTGACGATATTGATACAACACCCGAATACGCGCCATTAATTCTTCTGCATTAAAGGGCTTTACAATGTAATCGGCAGCACCGGCATTATAACCTTTAACACGTTCTGGTAATTCGCTTTTACCCGACAAAAACATCACTGGAGTATCTTTGGTTTGCTCATTACTTTTCAGCTCACGACACACTTCGTAGCCTGTTTTACCCGGCATTTCAACATCCAATAAAATAATGTCAGGGCTATATTTATAAGCTTGCCTTAAACCTTCTTCGCCATTTTTAGCATGAATTAACTGACAAAACCCCGCTAATGATTCCTCTATTACACGATGAACATATTTATCATCATCAATCGCCAGTACCAGTTTTGTCATGCCCAATTCCTTTTTATTAATTACTTAAAAAAGCATAGTACGGAGCCCTGATTTTGCGACAATTTATTACTCTAAATAGTAAAAAAGCGCCAAACGGCGCTTTTCAAGATTAAATATACGTAGTGCTTAAGCTGCAATACCACTGTGGCGCAATAGTGCATCGACACTTGGCTCACGACCACGGAAGTTTTTAAACAACTCCATTGGCTCTTCACTGCCGCCTTTTTCTAAAATATGCTGCATAAAGGCTTGCCCAGTTTCTGGGTTAAAAATACCTTCTTCTTCAAATTTGGAAAACGCATCAGCTGAGAGTACTTCGGCCCATTTATACGAATAATAACCTGCGCTATAACCACCAGCAAAGATATGGCTAAAACCATGTTGAAAACGGTTAAACTCTGGTGCTTTAACAACTGATGTATGGCTACGTACTTCATCTAAACGCGCTTGAATTTGGCATTCTTCACCCGCTTGATAATCGTTGTGAATTCTAAAATCAAATAACGAGAACTCGATTTGACGCAGCATTTGCATGCCTGAGTTATAGTTTTTAGCTGCTAGTAGTTTATCCAATAACTCTTTAGGCAATGACTCGCCCGTTTCATAGTGACCTGAAATAAAGTTAAGTGCTTCTTCTTCATAACACCAGTTTTCTAAAAACTGACTTGGCAGCTCAACGGCATCCCATGCAACACCATTAATACCCGCAACTGGCGCGGCATCAACTTGGGTTAGCATATGGTGAATACCATGGCCAAACTCATGGAATAAAGTGGTGACTTCATTATGAGTAAACAGTGCAGGCTTATCGCCTACCGCTTTATTAAAGTTACACACTAAATACGCTACAGGCGTTTGTAACTCGCCATTGGCGCGTACTTTGCGACCCATGCAGTCATCCATCCACGCACCACCGCGTTTGTGATCACGCGCGTATAAATCAAGATAAAAACGGCCACGCAGAGTATTGCTACTGTCGTAAATTTCAAAAAAGCGTACATCTTTATGGTAACTATCAATGTCTTTTAACTCTTTAACACTAATACCAAATAAACGATTTACTGTTTCAAACAAGCCGCTTAGTACTTTATCTGCGGGGAAATACGGGCGCAGTACTTCGTCTGATATTGCGTATTTCTCTTGCTTAAGCTTTTCACCGTAATAACCATAATCCCACGCAGCGAGTTGCTCAATGCCATGTTTTTCTTTGGCGTAAGCTTGCAGCTCAGCGAGCTCTTGCTCAGCTTGTGGTTTAGATTTAGCGGCTAAGTCTTCTAAAAATGAGAATACTTGCTCTGGCGTTTCAGCCATTTTAGTGGCTAATGATTTTTCAGCATAACTGGCAAAACCTAATAGTTGCGCAATTTCATGACGCAGCGCGAGTTCTTCACTCATGATCTCAGAGTTATCAAACTGACCAGCGTGTGGGCCTTGATCAGATGCGCGTGTTGCAAATGCCGTATACGTCTCTTCGCGTAATTCACGGTTATCAGCATAAGTCATGATCGGTAAGTAAGACGGGAAATCAAGGGTAAATACCCAGCCGTCCAATTCTTTGCTTGCTGCTGTATCTGCCGCTAACGCTAACGCCGACTCAGGTAAACCTGCGAGTTCGCTTTCATCAGTAATGTGCTTTTGCCAAGCCAATGTGGCATCCATCACGTTATTGCCAAATTTAGCCGCAAGTTCTGATAAACGTGCGCTGATCTCGCCGTAGCGCTTTTGCTGCTCAGGCGCCAAGGCGATGCCCGATAATTCAAA
Organism: Pseudoalteromonas sp. SG43-6; assembly: GCF_014164365.1. Taxonomy (NCBI): domain Bacteria; kingdom Pseudomonadati; phylum Pseudomonadota; class Gammaproteobacteria; order Alteromonadales; family Pseudoalteromonadaceae; genus Pseudoalteromonas; species Pseudoalteromonas sp. SG43-6. Next base: position 1,962 of record NZ_JACJEZ010000052.1, on the reverse strand, counting down.
GCTACGCAATGCATTAGTAATAGTTTTTTGTTCTGCCGTACTTAACGTTTTAAACTCATCACTGTTGTGTAGTGCGTTGTAGGCTTCATACAACCCTTGGTGTTGACCAACAAAGGTTGAATACTCTGAGATAAGTGGTAAACATTGTTCGTACGCTTCACGTAATTCATCGCTATTAACTACGGAGTTCATATGCGATACCGGAGAAAACATTCGCGATAATTTATCGTCAACTTCTTCAAGAGGTAACACTAAGTCCTGCCAAGTGAATGATTTATTAGCCAGCACTTCGTCTATTTTAGCGCGGCATTCGCTAATACCCGCTTTTAGCGCCGGCACAACATGCTCTGGCTTAATTTTTGAAAACGGTGGTAAGCCTTCAAGGCCTATTAGTGGGTTATTTTGTAAATCGCTCATGTTAGCTCTCAAATCGTTTCGAATATGATTTTTAAGTTGGGGCGTACGTCTCGAAATACAAGGGGCTTTTAACGGGTCTGCCATGTGTTATTATCAGAGAAATACGTTTTATATAAACTTGAGGACTAAAGATGGCTCAGCATTTTGATTACATTGCGATTGGCGGCGGCAGCGGCGGGATAGCGTCAGCTAACCGTGCAGCAATGCGTGGCGCGAAAGTGGCACTAATTGAAGCAAAACATATGGGTGGAACCTGTGTAAATGTAGGTTGTGTACCAAAAAAAGTAATGTGGCATGGCGCTCAAGTTGCTGAAGCAATTAACTTATACGCCCCTGATTACGGCTTTAATGTTGAAGTAAAAGAATTCAACTGGAGTAAACTAGTAGAAAGCCGTGAAGCCTATATTGGCCGCATTCATAAAGGTTACGATAATGGCCTTGCTAAAAACGGCGTAACAGTTATTAAAGGCTTTGCTAAATTTGTTGACAGTAAAACAGTCGAAGTAGACGGCGAGCACTACACCGCCGATCATATTTTAGTGGCCGTAGGCGGTCGCCCTAGCATTCCAAATATCCCAGGTGCTGAACACGGCATCGATTCAAATGGCTTTTTTGAGCTGAATGAACAACCAAAACGCGTTGCCGTTGTTGGTGCCGGTTATATCGCGGTAGAGATTGCCGGTGTACTACATAGCCTAGGTACAGAAACCCATTTATTTGTTCGTAAAAATAAACCACTGCGCACCTTTGACCCATACATCATCGACACCCTTGTTGATATTATGGCCAAAGAAGGCCCGACGCTGCATACCGAATGCTTACCAAAAGAAGTAGTTAAAGAAAGCGATGGCAGCTTAACTATCCACTTTGAAAATGGCTACAGTCAAAATGTTGATCAAGTCATTTGGGCCATTGGCCGTACACCGACGACTGATAAAATTAATTTAGTCGCAGCGGGTGTTGAAGTAAACGAAGGCGGTTACGTTAAGGTAGACGAGTACCAAAATACCACGGCTAAAAATGTTTATGCTGTGGGTGATATCATCGAAGGCGGTATAGAGCTTACCCCTGTTGCAGTAAAAGCAGGCCGTACTTTATCAGAGCGTTTGTTCAATAAAGACCTGCCAGATGATTTAAAAATGGATTACAGCTTAGTTCCTACCGTGGTATTTAGCCACCCGCCAATTGGTACCATTGGTTTAACTGAGCAAGAAGCAATTTCGCAGTACGGCAACGAGAACGTAAAAGTGTATAAATCAAGCTTTGCTGCTATGTACACTGCGGTTACTCAGCACCGCCAAGCATGTAACATGATGCTAGTGTGCGCAGGCCCTGACGAGAAAGTTGTAGGCTTACACGGCTTAGGTTTTGCTGTTGATGAAATGATCCAAGGCTTTGCCGTGGCCATGAAAATGGGCGCAACCAAAGCAGATTTTGATGCCGTTGTTGCACTGCACCCAACTGGCTCAGAAGAGTTTGTTACTATGCGCTAGCTAAAGGCTCAAGGCTCAAGGCTCAAGGCTCAAGGCTCAAGGCTCAAGGCTC